>CAZYLX010000055.1:0-10505 GCA_964648595.1 uncultured Acidimicrobiaceae bacterium | reverse complement strand
CACCAGTGGTGTTCTTACTCTGGGGCTCGTCGGCTCGGGCGAAGAGGAAGCTCATCGACACCTCTCGCCACACGGTCATCGAGTCGACCCATCCGTCGCCGCTGTCCGCTCACCGTGGATTCTTCGGGAGCCGGCCATTCAGCCGGGCAAATGACGCCTTGATGGCCGGCGGCCGTGAGCCAATCGACTGGGCGCTGCCGGAGTCACCAGTTACTCCAGCCCTTCCAGGTCAGGAGTGAGCTGCCGAGTGCCATTGGGCCGCAACGCCAGGTGAGATCGAGACCCTCGACGGCCACGTTTGGCGTCAACCGCTCCACCTGCCCGAACCCGGAAACGGCCGTTTCGGTTTCCGGTACGCCAATACCTGTGGCCTGCGCTGGATCCCGACGAGGTCCCGATCGCAGCAGCAGAGCTGCGGTCTGACACAGCGACGCGTCGATGTTTGCCGCAAACCCTCGCCCCAGCTGCCTAGCGATCGCTCCGGCCAGCAGGTAGCCGGTCGTGTAGTCGGTCGCCGCGGCCGGAAGCAGCGCCGGCTTGGCCGCAGCTCCCTCCCCCGTACCTTCGAGGGCCGCGATCCCGCTCACTGATTGGGCGAGCTGTTCCCAGCCAGCTCGTTCGGCGAAAGGACCGATGGGTCCGTATGCCGACACGTTGGCGTAGATGCCGCGAAAGCCGCTCGACCTGAGCGAGTCGGCATCGAGTCCGTAGCGAGCCACCACGCCAGGCCGATACCCCTGCACGATGACATGGGCGCTTGCGGCCAACTGCTGCACGGCAACGAGGTCGGCGGGGTCGTCGAAGTTGCCCCACGCTCGGCGCTTGCCTTGCCCGGTGTCGATCACAAACGAAGGGACATGTGGCGTCTTCGGCCCGGTGATCTGCAATACGTCTGCACCGAGCGCTGCGAGGGTCTTCCCACACGTTGGCCCGGCGAGCACTCGAGTCAGATCCAGCACCCGCAGGCCAGTGAGTGGTCGTCGTTGGCTCGGCTCCCAGCCGGCGATCGGCTCGCTCACCGCGTTGACGACAACCGGGTCCAGGCCCCCGACGGCCGCCCCATGAGGATGATCGGCCCATTCCTGCTCGGTACGAATCATTGCTGCGCACCCATCGACCTCGGCGATCGCATCCTCGAGCGCCTGGGCCTCCCACGCGGCGACGACGGCACCAACCTCATCGAACGTTGCCGTCGCGTCGACGCCGAGTACTCCAGCCAGCTTCGTTACGAGGTTGGCGAATCCGCCGTGAAGATAGATCCAACGGTCGTCTCGACAGCGGTAGGCCCGAACGAACGGGTTCGATTGGTTGGTTCGCGGGATTGTCGCGCCATCGACCTTCGTGAGAGCGAAGGAAATGATGGACTGCGCTCCCCGCTCCACCGAGGTGCTCACGGCACCGGGATCACCACCGGCTTGGATACTCAGCTCACGGGCAGCGTCACCGATCTCGGCCAGGGCAACAGCCGCGACCTCACCGATCGGACATCGGGCCGGGAAAACGGGATCACTTCCTTCGATCACGATGGAGCCACTGGCTGCGTCGAGCGATACCCCGGCCAGATCAGCAATCGCCTGGATGTCTGCCTTGTTCATGCTGTGTTGTTCATGCTGTCCGGGCTCACCCGACTGCCGGTTGTGCGCCGCGGACCAGCCGGCCGGGAGTCGCACCGGTGCTTTCTCCGTCGGCCATGATCTCGGTGCCAGCGACGAAGGTGTGCCGGTAACCCTCCGCCTTCTGGAGCAAGCGCTTGCCACCGGCCGGGAGGTCGAACGCCATCGTTGGCGGAGCCAAACGCAGCCGGTCATGGTCGATCACATTGAGGTCGGCCCGGTGACCGGGCACCAGCAACCCGCGATCGAGCAGGCCGAGCGCCTCAGCAGTTCCCCGAGTCTGCTTGGCGACCAGGAGTTCGAGCGGCAGACGGCCGTATGGCCGATCTCGGCCCCACCATTGGAGCAGCGTGGTCGGGAACGACGCGTCGCAGATCGTTCCGACATGAGCCCCGCCGTCCGACAACCCGGGGATCGACGCCGGATGAGCCAGCTGCTCGCCAACGGCATCGAGATTGCCATGGGCCCAGTTCAGGAAGGGCAGGTACAGGAAACCTTCTCCCCCATTTGCGGTGATCAGGTCGTAGGTTACTTCCGCAGGCTCGGTGCCTTGACGCGCCGCAACTGCGGCGATCGAGGTCGAGGGATTCGGCTCGTAGTCCGGAGGATCACCGAAGGGGAACATCAGCTCGAACTGTTGGATCAGCCTGGTGCCGGTGACCGAACCGCTTCGATCCCGTGACGACGAATCGATGATGGCCCGACGCACCTCAGGGTTCTTCATCCGAGCGACCCGCTCGGCCAGCGGCAGGTCGGCGAGTTCGCGGTAGGCGGGGCTGGTCATGAACGGGTTGAGCGTCGCCTGCAAACCAAGCAGGATGCCCACCGCCCGAGCGCCGACCTGACCTCGCATCGTCACACCAGCTGCCGTTGAGGCGGCAAAGCCGTCGAGAAGGGTCTTCCAATCGTCAGGCCGAGCCTTCCCCTGGGCAACCGAGATCGAGATCGGACGTCCCGACCGCTCGGCCATCAACCGGAAGGTCTCGAACTCGTGCTCGAGATCGACGAAGTCGGAGACAACCTGCAAGACGCCGGTACCGGTCGAGCCAACGCCTTCAGCGATTCCGACCAGCTCATCGCGCTCCGCCTGCAGGGTGGGGGTGTACTCACCGAGGCTGGTCCGGTGGTTGATCGTGCGGGAAGTCGTGAAACCGAGCGCCCCGTCGAGGATGCCCTGGCGGGCAATGGCGCTCATCTCCGCGATGTCCTCAGGCGTCGCTGGTTCGGCTGCGGCTCCTCGTTCTCCCATCACATGAAGCCGCAGCGCTCCGTGAGGCAACTGAGCGCCGACATCGATGTCGCGGTTCCGACCGCCGAGATGATCCAGGTAGTCGCCGAAGGTCTCCCACTCCCAGGTGAGGCCCTCATCAAGCGCGGCGCCAGGGATGTCCTCGACGCCCTCCATCAATTGGATCAACCGTTCGCGATTCTCCGGGAGGACCGGCGCGAAGCCAACGCCACAGTTCCCCATGACCACGGTGGTGACACCGTGCCAGCTCGACGGTGCCAGGGCATCGTCCCACGTCGCCTGACCGTCGTAGTGTGTGTGCACATCAACGAAACCGGGCGTGACAAGCTGTCCTTCGGCATCGACCTCGCGCGATCCGGCCCCGAGATCGCCGCCGACCTCGACGACCAGGCCGCCGCTCACAGCAACGTCGGCCCGCCTCGCCGGCGCTCCCGTTCCATCGATGACGGACCCGTTGCGAACCACCAGATCGAACATGTGAGCGACGCTAGTTGAACGGCAGCTCGTCGAACAGATGGTCCTGGCGGGGATCGTCCTTCTCGGCCATCCAGTGGCGGCGACACCGAAGGTCGTAGGTCACGACGGGTGGCTCCTCGCGCGGATCGTCTCCGCCGTCGCTTGATGCCTCGCTCTCTGTGGTGTCACCCACCACCTTCAATGCACCGTCGTAGACCTGGCGGCCATTCACCAGCCGAGCATTGTGGGTCGCCCGTGCGCCGCACCAGCAGCGAGCCTCCACCTGGATCTCAGAGCGAACATCGGCCAGCTCGAGCAACCGCTGTGTTCCCGGGAACAACACGCCCTGGAAACTGGTGAGCAGGCCGAACGCGTAGACCTCGATGTCGAGTTCATCGACAACGCGGGCCAGCTGGTCGATCTGGTTCGCTTCGTAGAACTGCGCTTCGTCACAGATCACGGCATGGAGACCGGAACCCCGGCGATTCTCACTGTTGATGACACGGAACAAATCGACCGTGTGATCGAGGATCATCGCCTCGGCCGACACGCCGAGGCGGCTCGAGACCTTGCCCTCTTGGCGATCGAGTTGAGTGATCAGCAAACACTCCAGACCGCGTCCGGTCAGGTTGTGGCGGATTTGAAGAGCCATGGTGGATTTCCCCGACCCCATGGTGCCGAAGAAGAATCTGAGCGACGACATCGGCTGCATCGTAGGAGCCGACGCCTACCATCAGCCAACGAACCACGATGACCGCACGCACCCCTGACACCACAGAACCCCACGGCAGCGCGGAGCCCCCTGACACCACAGAGCCCCATGAGCTCGATCGGCGGCACGTGCCGCGAACGGGTCTGTCCGGCATGGTCGGCCGGCCCGTTTGGCTGGAGGCTCGGAGCCCCTTCGAGATCCGCTCGCTGAAGCGCAGTGCGCTCTGGCGGGGCGTCGGCGTCCCGGCGGGCCACGGCCGCCCGATCCTCGTGTTCCCCGGGTTCCTTGCCAGCCGCCGCAGCACGGTTGCGCTCGACCACGTCCTCAGAGCAGGGGGCTGGCGGGTCGAGGTCGCTCCGGTTGGCCGGAACGCAGGGCCGGCGCAGCACAGCGTCGACAAGGCACGAGACACCTTGCAGAAGCTCTACGACGAGACAGGCCAGCGGGTCCGGATCGTTGGCCACTCTCGAGGGGGGCAGTTCGGCCGCATTCTTGCCGTCCTCTACCCCGACCAGGTGCGGCAGGTGATCGGAGTCGGCACACCGCTGATCGTGAAGTACCCGTCGTATCTGGTGGTTCGCATTCCGGCCGAAACGCTCGACAAGCTTTGGCGAAGGGGCACCTTCGGCCATGTCGACCAGATGAAAGAGCAAGGTGTCGACGACCTCCGCTACGTCGAGTTCCCGGACGCGGTGGATCTGGTATCGGTGTGGTCCCGGAGCGACGGCATCGTCGACTGGCGGTTGAGCTTGGAACCGGCGGCAACCAACGTGGAAGTCAAGGCGTCACACATGGGCTTGATCAACAGCGTCGCCGGGCTCCAAGGAATCGCGACGGCCTTGGCCCGAATTCCGTAACCCGAGCTGGGCCGTCTCCTCAGATCCTGGCGAGGAAGTGTTCGATCTTGATGGCTAGCCCGTCGACGTTGTTGTTGTGGATGATCTGGTTGGCTGCATCTTTTGCGTCGTCGGTTGCGTTCGCCATCGCATACCCCTGGCCTGCCCACTCCAGCATCGTGACGTCGTTGTGGTTGTCGCCGAATGCAGCAACGTCTGCAATGTCGATGCCGAGGTCACCGCAGAGGGCGTCGAGTGCCAACGACTTTGTGACCAGACTCGCGGCGACCTCGATGAAGCGAAGCCCCGAATAGGAAGGAACGCCATGATCACCGATGGTCGCTGCGACGGCCTGGTAGAGCTCGTCGACGGTGCGATCGGGATCGAACACGAGCACTTTCTGTACGCGAGGGAACGACCCGTCGGCGGCCATCATCCCGTCGAGAATGTCGTCGATGGGCTCGATGCTGGGGCGGGTGGGAACGATCTGTTCGAATCCCGGCTCGAAGGCCATGCCGTCCTCCAGTTCCACGGCGAAACGAGCACCGGGGAACGCCGCTCGCATTTCGACGACCAACCCTTGAGCGACGACCGGGCTCATCCAATACCCCCGTACCAATTCATTCGTGCTGAGGTTTCTGGTCATCGCTCCGTTTGCGAACACCCAGTGTCCCCGCAACCCCAGGTCGGCGATCACCTCGGTCGCCACCATCTCCGGTCGCCCGGTCGCCGGCACCACGTGGATCCCGGCATCGGCCGCATCGTGCAATGCGTTCCGCACTCGCGGGGACAAACTGCCGTCAGAACGCAACATGGTTCCGTCGATGTCGGTGGCAATCATCTTGGGCACGAAATCAGCGGACTCGTGGCCGTTCATGAGCTGCATCTTGCCCAGGTAGACGGTGAACAGCACGTGCCGACTGTGAACAACGGGTGACAACGCCGCGGGGCCTCGACGACGGCAACGATCCACGGCCAGCGCGCGACGTGTGTTCCACCCCAGGTCGGGGTGGTGCTGCTTGGACTCGAGATCGAGGAGAACGACGTGTCGAGCATGCAGGTTCGGCGTTGCGGCATCGTCGATTGGAGCAGGTGATCGGTCATTGCCCGAATCAGTATCAGGCCATCGACCGCGAACGGCGGCAATCGGTAGTGGTCGCAGGCGCCCTCGGTCGTTCGATCGCACCAGCCGCTGAAGGACAGCCCTCCGGTCCGTCCAAGTGACGCTGCCCAGCCCGACCAACCGTGGGAATGAATGCCGAGGACGTGAAAGGCTCTCTCGGACTCGTACTCCTCTCGCACGAGGGGGGATGGTGGATCCAGACGCATTGCGACGACTATTCGACCGCGATCTACTACCTGCTCGAGACCGGAGAGTGCTGCGCACTTCATCGCTTGCGCCGACCTGAGATCTACCGCTGGTACGGCGGCGGCCCCCTGCAGCTGCTGATGCTGCATCCCGATGGCTTACACTCAGCACCAGTGCTGGGTGCTGACCTGACGGCAGGTGAGCGGCCTCAGTGCACGATTCCTGCGCTCTGTTGGCAGGGCTCCACACGGTCGGCGATTGGTCGCTAGCCGGCACGACGGTGGCCCCCGGCTACCGGCAGGATGACTTCGAGCTCGGAGCGCGGGCCGAGCTCGAGAGCGGCGGCCTGGGTGTGCAGATCTCAGGGATCGAGAGGGCCCGGCTGAGCACCGCGCTGCCTCGAGCTGCCTCGATTTCGGCCACTGCAGCGGCAGCGACCGAGGTGCCCCGATACCGCCGTTCGCGCCCGTCACGAGCGCCAGTTCCCCAGTGAGTTGCAGCCATGCCGTCGGGCTGGTCATGTCGTTCAGCTCCTCCCCGCCAATTCGAACCGCTCACTGCGGCTGCACGGGGTGGAGGTGGTGGCAGTACTCTACCAACTGCCATGAGGAGCACTCTGACTTGCGAGGCCCGCACCGTCGCCGTGGATGACGAGGCTGGTCTGCTCGTGAACCAGCGGGTCTTGACCCGGTCGTTTGCCCGTCCGAGGACCGATGATGCGCAGAAGTGACACGTCGGAACTGCAGGCGCTCGGCGCCGGTCCGCTGCCGCCGTCGCGCCGGCTGGAGATCATCCCCCTCGACACACCGAGGGCCGTGGAGATCACGTTCACCACAGCCGAGCTGCTGGCCCTCTGCCCAGTAACGAGACAACGCGACCACTACGACGCGCGTATAACGCTCGTATCGACAGCCACCCTCGAGTCGAAGTCGCTCAAGCTATATCTGGGATCGTGGGACCGACAGGAGATCCTCGCGGAGGATCTCTCCAACACTATCGCTGATGACATCGCCGACGTGCTGGGCGACCACGCAGCCACTATCGAGATCACGTTGCATCAACACGTCCGCGGGGGCCTCGCCATCACCGTCACAACTCGGCGATCGGGGCCCTGACACCGTGCGCGTCCACCTGGACGCCGTCGGCGGCATCGCCTGGAACATGTTCCTCGCTGCCTGCCCCGACCGGACTATCGACGCAATGCGGGTCGGAGGGCGGCCGTCGTGATCACTCCGCCGGGATGGAAGAAGCGCTGTTCAGCGTGCTCGCTGACCTGGTCCAGGGGTCACGATCTCGCCCCGCCCACTTCGAACGGCCAAGGAGTAGCTGGTGCAGGTCCGCTGGCCCTTCACGCCGCCCTTTCGAGCTGCGCTCCCGGGTGTGGTCGCCTGCAACATCGACAACATCGACAACATCGACAACGGCGTGTGCCGCGCTCCGGATCCGGCGCATCAACGGGTGAGCGCCACAACAGTTACCTACGGCCAGCCCTACCTCAAGGACTGAGCCCCGGTCTACGATCCGAGCGTGGATCCCGCAGTTGAAGTCAGCCTGGACGCCGTCATCGTCGCCGTCACCGATGATCAGCCCCGGCTGCTCGTCGTCGACGATGCCGAGAGCTCCCCGGCTCTCCCGTCAGGATCGCTTGAGCTCGGGACCGATGCCACGCTCGAGCTCGGCCTGCGGCGCTGCGTCCGGGAACAGACCGGCCTCGAGGTCGGCTACGTCGAGCAGCTCTACACCTTCGGTGATCTCGGCCGTCGGGAGGATCCGTCGACCCGGCCGATCAGCATCGCCTACGTCGCCCTCGTCCGGGAGAGTCCTCCGCTCCCGGGGGCACGATGGGTCGGCGTCTACGACCTCCTCCCCTGGGAAGACCACCGGGATCGGGAGCCGGTCGTGCTGGCCGACGAGATCCCTTCCCGACTCGATGCGTGGGCCGGGGACGATTGCAGGGAACGGGTCCTCCTGACCTTCGGGCGACCATGGGACGGCATCCGGGTGTTGGAGCGATACGAGCTGTTGTACGAGGCGGGGCTCGTTCACGAGTATGCGGTCGACCACGATCAGCCGGTGCCGTTCGAGGTCGGCATGCCGCTCAAACTCGACCACCGACGGATCGCCGCCGTGGCGCTGGCCCGACTGCGGGGCAAGCTCAATTACCGCCCGGTGGTGTTCGAGCTGCTTCCTGAGCGTTTCACCCTCCTCGATCTCCAGCGCACGGTCGAATCCCTGGCCGGCGTACGCCTCCACAAGCAGAATTTCCGGCGGTTGGTCGAACGGTCCGGTCTGGTCGAGGGCACCGGAGAGCTGGCCGATGCCCGTGGCGGGCGTCCCCCCGAGCTGTTCCAGTATCGGCCGGAAGTGCACCTGGAACGACCCCGGACCGGGATCGGTCAGCCATACCGATGAACCGCAGCCCACACGTTGTGTTCACCCGGGCCGGGTGCTACGGTCTCTAATGCTCATCGTGAGCATTAGAGACCGCCTCCCTTCTCAAGTCAGTGGAGTGACATGACCAGCTCCGTCGCAACCTCATTCTCCGATTCGACCCACCCCCTCGAAGCCTTCATGCCCGCCGTCGAACGAGAGATCCTGGAACCGATCATGGCCGATATCGAGCGGCTCAAGATCGAACGAAACGCTGTGGTGTTGGCCCACAACTACATGACCCCGGACATCTTCTACGGCGTGGCCGATCTCCGGGGGGACTCTCTCCAGCTGGCCCGGATGGCGGCCGAGACCGATGCCGACGTGATCGTCATGGCCGGCGTCCACTTCATGGCCGAGACGGCGAAGATCCTCAGCCCGGACAAGACCGTACTCATCCCCGATCGGCGAGCCGGCTGCTCGCTGGCCGAGTCGATCAACGCCGACGACATCACCCGTCTCCGTGAGCGCCACCCCGGTGCCCCGGTCGTCACCTATGTGAACACGTCAGCTGCGGTCAAGGCCGCGTCCGACATCACCTGCACCTCATCGAATGCAGTCGATGTGGTCGAGTCGCTCGGGGTCGACAAGGTCCTGTTCCTCCCCGACCAGTTCCTGGCCAAGTGGGTTGCCTCACAGACCGACGTCGAGATCATCCCCTGGGAGGGGGCCTGTGAGGTGCACGAGCGCTTCACCGGACTCGAGTTGGCCGAGTACCGGACGACCAACCCCGGAATCCAGATCATCGCCCACCCCGAGTGCCCGCCCGATGTGTTGGCCGAGGCCGACTTCGTGGGATCGACCTCGGGGATGTCCAAGTGGGTGGAGTCACGCCAGCCTCGACAGGTGGTGATGGTCACCGAGTGCTCCATGGCCGACAACGTGGCCGAGTCGGCGCCGAACACCGAATTCCTCCGCCCCTGCAACATGTGCCCGCACATGAAGCGGATCACGGTTCACAACATCCGCACGGCGCTCGAGGATCTGGTCCACGAAGTCCACGTCGATCCCGCCATCGCCGATCAGGCCCGAGCGGCCGTCGAAGCCATGCTCGCCGTCGGATCGCCTCGGTCATGACCTCCATCGAGGTCAGACACTCCGGCTGCATCGTTGTCGGATCGGGGATCGCCGGCCTCTCTGCCGCCCTGGTCCACGGTGACTGCACGGTGATCTCCAAGACGTCGGTCGGCGAAGGTTCCAGCCGCTGGGCCCAGGGCGGGATCGCTGCCGCCATCGGCGACGACGACGGCCCCGAACTTCACGCCGTCGACACTGAACGGGTGAGCGGTGGGCTTGGCAATCGCCACATGGCGACCCTCGTAACCGGTGCCGCAGCTGAACGGGTCCAGTGGCTGAGATCGCTGGGGGCCCGATTCGACACCGATGCCGCCGGTCGGCTCACGCTGGGCCGGGAAGCCGGCCACAAGCGCCGACGAATCGTCCACGCCGACGGCGACGCCACCGGGGCCGAGATCATGCGGACCTTGGTCCAAGCCACCATCGACCGTCCCGACATCGAACGGCTCGACGACACTCTCGTGATCGATCTGCTCCGCGACCACGAGCGGGTGCTCGGCGTGTTGGCCCGCACCGCCGACGCTCGGCTCCTGGCCATCGTCGCGCCGGCGGTCGTCCTGGCGACCGGCGGTATCGGTCGGCTCTACGAGAAGACGACGAACCCCCGCGAGGTCACTGCCGACGGCCTGGCAATGGCAGCCCGGGCCGGTGTGGAGGTTGGCGACCTCGAGTTCGTGCAGTTCCATCCCACAGCGCTCGATGCAACACTCGATCCCCTGCCGTTGCTTACCGAAGCGCTGCGAGGCGAAGGAGCCACCCTCGTCAACGGGCAGGGCCACCGCTACATGGTCGACGTCCACTGTGACGCCGAGCTTGCTCCCCG
>CAZYLX010000054.1:0-10531 GCA_964648595.1 uncultured Acidimicrobiaceae bacterium | reverse complement strand
TAGTGTTATATACCATAATAATGTGAAAGAGCTGTTCCAATTACATTTGCCGCAGCGCTGCTGAAGAACCCTGATCTCTTGATCCTCGACGAGCCGGCCAACGGGTTGGATCCGGCGGGCATCGCTGAAATGCGAGTGTTGATTCGCTCCATTGCCTCGGAGGGCAAGGCGGTGCTCGTGTCGAGTCACCAATTGGCTGAGATCGAACAAGTGTGTGATGACGTCACCATCATCCACCGCGGTCGCGTGGTCGAGACCGGCTCTCTCGACCATGTCCGTCGCCACGCAGGCCCAGACAACGTGGTGGCCACCATCGACGATCGGGCCCGAGCCATCGAGACCCTGGCTGCCGCCGGCATCGGAGCCCGACCTCGACCAGATGCCAATGAGCTCGTTGTCGACATCGACGCCTCGAGAGCGAGCGACGTGACCCGCATCCTGGCCGAGTCCCAGCAGTATCTCCGTGGGTTGGAGACCGAGCGGGCAACACTGGAAGCCGCCTTCCTCAATCTCACCGGAGACGCACCGCCGCCGCCGACCGATCCCTCCCTGGTTCCGTCGGGTGTTGTCGCCGATCTCCCGCCATCCGACGGAGCTGACGCATGATCCGGCTGCTGCGTTCCGAGACCAAGCGATTGTTCGCCCGGCGGATCACAGTGCTCTTCCCCGGTGCACTGATGCTCCTCGCTCTCGGCGGCACGGTCATTGCCTATTTCGTCATCTCGAACGACGACGACAACTCGCCGGACTTCGTCAACGACATCGCGGGAGGGGCTGAAGCCACCGACCTGCTCAGCCTCATCGCCTTCCTCATTCCCGTGATGGCCTTCGTCATCGGGGCGTCTTCGATCGGTGCCGATCTGAAGACCGGAATGGTGGAACAAATCCTCACGTGGGAGCCGAGAAGGCTCCGATTCTTCGCGGCACGGTGTTTCGCCGGCTTCGTCGGTGTTGCCATCGCGGCAATTCTTGTGTCGATCGTGTTCGTCGGCCTGATGTTCGGCCTCGCGGTGGCCACTGGTACGACGGCAGGCACGACGAGCGAGTTCTGGACCAACGTCGTCGTTGCCATCCTCCGGACGGGCCTCGCGGCTGGGCTGTTCGCCATCTTCGGGCTCAGTGTCACGCTCTTGGTGAACAGCTCCGTCGGCGCGATCGTCGGTTTCGTCATCTACTTCTTCATCATCGAGAACTTCCTCCTCGGCGCATTTCTCCCGAAGGTTGCTGCCTACCTCCCGATCACGAATACGTCGGCGTTCGCCGCGGGTACCGACGTCGAACGTGTCGAGGGCAGTGTGTTCGTCGACGATGTCCAGGTGGTGGTGAGTCACGGCTACGAGGTGGCGGGGCTCATCCTTGCTGCATGGACGGTGTCCGCTGCTGTGGTTGCCGCTCTGGTGTTCCGCCGTCGCGACGTTGCGTGACGGCGTCGCCGGGCCACGAGCGTCGGGTGCGCCTCAGACAGCGCGGAAGAGGTAGGGCGCGACCAGAAGCACCGTGATGATCGTCGACGCCACCAGTGCGCTGACCATCCGGCGATCGATCCGCCCCCCGATCTTCCGATCGGTTCTTGTTGCCCAACTCGACATTCCGTTGTCTCCACCGTGTTCGTTGGAGATCAGGAAACAGCACGAAGAGCAGCGCCACATGAGCAGAAACGCTCTTCCGGGCACGTCTATAGGTGGGGCTGGTCGCACTTCGTTTCGCACCGTGGTCGATTCGCCACGGAGCGGGCTCAGACGTTCTCGGAGATCTCCGAGTTGAGGTCGATGATGCCGAGCCGGACTGCCCCGAGGACTGCGTGGGTGAGGCTCTGGGCGTCGAGCTTGCGATAGATCGCGTTCAGATGGTTGTGCACGGTCTTGGTCGTGATTCCCAAGTAGCGACCGGCTTGCTTGGTGCTCATTCCGTCGGCGATGGCCTGGAGGATCTCGATCTGTCGATCGGACAAGAGATCGTCGTTGGCTTTGGTTTCTGCCGCGGTGGTGAGCATGGCGCCGGCGAGGGCCGGTGAGAGGACCGTGTCGCCGTCAGCGACTCTGAGAACAGTGTCGCGGACATCAGCGAAGCTGGTGCCCTTGCTGAGGTAGGCGCTGGCGCCGGCAGCGATGGCATCGCGGGTCTTGTCGATGTCGTCGTGCATGGTGAGCACGGCGACGCGGACCGATGGCATCGCATCCCGGATCTGGCGGGTGGCTTCAACTCCGTCCATGACGGGCATCGAGAGGTCCATGAGGACGACGTCCGGTTGCAATGCCTTGGCCAACGCGACGGCCTCTTCGCCCGTCGCTGCTTCACCAACGACGTCGTCTCCGGCCGCTTCGAACGAGCGACGCAAGCCGTCACGCAGCAGGGCGTGGTCGTCGGCAAGAAGGATCTTGATCATTGGGTTACCTCTCGAGGGGATTGGCTTGTCAGCACGGTGATGACGGTGCCCTGGCCGGGTTCTGATGTCACTTCGAGGATTGCCCCCGCAGCAGCAGCCCGTTCGCGCATCCCGACCAAGCCGTAGGCGGTGCCACGGATGCCTTTGCCCGGTGTGAAGCCGCGACCGTTGTCTTCGACGACGAGAACGCCGCGTCCGTTTTCGATCGACCAGCCCACGTGGGCACGAGATGCCATGGCATGTTTTTCGACATTTGTGAGCGCTTCCTGAGCTATTCGCAAGAGTTCGTTCTCGACGACTGCCGGCAGGTGGAGCGTTCGATCCTTCGGAACGGCAAGGGTGACGTCGATTTCGGAGCGTCGCTGGAAGCGATCGACGACCTCACCCAAGAGCATCGAAAGCGGCCGTTCTGGGGTGACTGCGGCCCGCAACTCGATGAGCGTGTCGCGGAGTTCGCGTATGGCTCCCTGGGTGTCCTCATGGAGCCGCTTGAGGTCGGGCGATGGTTCCTGGCGGTCAGCGTTGATCCGTTCCAACTCGATGGCGATGTAGGTCAGCCATTGACCGAGACGGTCGTGAAGGTCTCTGGCGATCCTGGTTCGCTCTTCGGCCGCGGCCAGGCCCCGGAGTTGGGCGAACTGCCGGGCATTGGACATGGTCAGGGCAAGCACATCGGTCATGCCGTCGAGCAGTTCGATGTCGGAGGTCGTGTACTGATGGGGCAGGAAGGTTTCGACTGCAACCATGCCGGCATCGAGGCCGTTCACGGTCAGTCGGCCATACAGCCCACTACCGGTACGACCCACCATCGGCATGAGGTCGTCGACGTGCACGATCGACCGAGCAGTCGAGGTGGTGAACAACGGCTCTGGAAGCTCGACGTCGTCGAGGACCGGGTCGAGCTCGAACCCGTCCTGGATCTGCGGTGACCATCGGCCGTCCTCGTGGGTGAGTAGCAGCACTCGATCGGCCCGGAAGGTTGTTGTGAGCTGGTCACGAGTTGATTGGAGGATGTCCTCGAGGTCGAGTGACGACGGCAGGGTGCGAGCAAGCTCGTTGAGTACGCCGAGGAGTTCGTTGGTGTCGCGAAGGTGAGAGAGATCGTCGCTCATTTTCTGGCGTCGATCCTCGAGGTGCAGGAGGCGATACTGGCCGACACCGGGGAAGATGGCGGCGCCGATGATGGCAAGGGTGCCCAAAGGACTTGGTGCAGAGATCGTGCCGCTTACGATCGTGTCGACGGCGACGGTCACGACCAGAGCGGTCGTTGCTGCCCCGATCCCGACGCGAAGGCCCCAACCAAAGCTGGCAACGGCAATGGCGACCAAGACGCAACCGACGAAAGGATTCGTCAGGCCGTCGCTCCAACCGATTGCCACGGAGAGGATTGCTACATCGTTGATCGCAATGGCGGTCTGCAGTTGGCTTGCTTCACCGAGACGGATCGGGCGAAAGGTGCGCCATGAGGCGAGGAACACGGCAACGGCAAGTGTTGCGACCAGTGGCAGGTCGCCGGCTGCTGCGGTGGGTGCGGCCCAGGCCAGGCCGATCATGGCTGCGCCCCAACGACAGGCGGAAAGCACCGCCGCCATGGAGCCGGCAACGGCGCGGCTCAGCTCGACCGCTCGACCAGCATCGTCGAAGCCGCCGGAGCGAATCGCGCGGAACGCGTGCATGACGTCGTTCGAGCCGGAAGGCTCGATCGCGGATTTGTCGGAACTGGCCCGACCACTTGTCACATCTCTGGATATCGGCATGTTCGCGGCTCGGATCAACCTCTCGGGGAAATCGAGGGTGTTCAATCAGCGAGTTCTTGCTGCAACGTAGTTGCTCAGCACCCCAAGCGTCTCGCGAACGTCCGGAGAGAAAGGGATTCGCTCCAAGGCAACGTGCGCCTCGTCGAGCAACGAATCGATGCGCCGCTCGACCTCTTCGATGGCGCCGGTGTTTGTGAGAACGGTCAGAAGTTCACCGATGTCGCCGGCGCCGAGTCCGGCGTTGCCCATGATGGCAAGCGTGGCTCGTTGCGCTGTTGTTGCTCGATCGGTGGCGATGGCGATGAGCTCAGTCGGCTTGCCCTCGCGCAGGTCGTTCCCAACCGGCTTTCCGACGCGGGTCGCGTCACCGAGAACTCCGAGAAGATCGTCACGGAGCTGGAATGCCCGCCCAACGGGCATGCCGAACTCGTGCAGTTGCTGCTGGAGATTCGGGTCGTTTCCGTTGGATGCGAGCGATGCACCGAGCTGCAGCGGGCGAACGATGGTGTAGAGCGCGGATTTGAAGGTGGCCACCCGCTGGGCCGTGGCTCGGTCGAATTCGCCTGCTGCGGCGGCGCGCATGTCGAGGTACTGGCCGAGATTGAGTTCGATCCGGAGTTCGTCCCAGATCTGCCGGGCCGGGAGCGACCCACTCCCGATCAGCTGGTCGGCGTAGACGTGGGCGAGATCGCCAACGAGGAGCGCGATGCCCTCCCCATAGCGACGAGGTTCCCCCATCCACACTTCTTCACGGATGCGCCGAGCCTGGCGCACGTGAATGGTTTCTTCACTGCGTCGGGTGTCAGCGTCATCCATGATGTCGTCGTGGATGAGGGCAAAGGTCTGGAGTAGTTCGAAGGCGGCACCTGCGTCGACAGCGGCCGATTCGTCGACCTCGAGCCCTCCGGCTCCCACCCAGGCGTAGTAGCAGAAGGCTGCACGCAGGCGTTTACCTCCCCGAGCCATTCGAGTGAGTTCATCGATGGCCTCACCCAACCGCGGGTCGACGGTGGTCCAGCGCCTCTTCTCGCTGGCCAACAGGTCGGCCATGCGGTCATCGACGAGCGCGCCGATCGAACGGACCTGGTGCGGGAGGTCAGGCATCGGGGGCAGAGCGTTCGGTCGGGGCCAAGTCGCCAACGACCTCATCGACATCGGCCCGGACAACTCCGAGGCGGTGTCTGCAGTAGCGAACGAGGTCGGCGGCCCGCTTGACCCGATCGGCCAGTCGGTCGACGTCGGCTGAGCCGGCGTCGAGCTCGCTGAGAATGATCTCGAGCTCCTCGATCGCGGCGCCGTAGGGGAGTGGTCCGCCGTCAGGGCTGGTGAGCTCGAATGAACGGTCGATTGTCTCGTCACTCATCTGACGCCTCTTCGGTCGGTAGTAACGCCTCGACGGTACTTCGGACCGATCCATCCGCCAGCGTGGTGGTGAGCAGATCGCCCGGCGAGAGTTCCCCCGTGCTGCGAACGGTGCGGCCGTCAGGGCCGCGAGTGATCGACCATCCTCGACCCATGGTGGTTGCCGGGTCGAGGTCGGTCACGCGCGTCTCCATCGTGTCGAGATGGCTGCCGACCCGTTCGAGTACAAGCGTGCTGGCGCGCCCGATGCCGTCATGGGCCAGGGCGACCCGCAAGGCCTCTCGTTCAACAGCGCGGATGGCCATGCGGCCAAGATCGCTCCTGGCCTGAGCGAGCGCAGTATCGGCACCGGTGAGGTTCTGAGCTGCGGCCCGGGCAATGCCGCCTGCAGCCGCGTTGACGCGGGATTGGAAGTGATCGACGCAATCGATGAAGAAGCGGGCGCATGCGGTTGGTGTTTTCGCCGACTCGTGAGCAACGTCATCAGCGATCGATCGGTCGACTTCGTGGCCGATGCCGACGATGACGGGGAGGCGTGCGGTTGCAATGGCTCGGGCGACGGCTTCGTCGTCGAAGGCGATCAGATCGGTGCGCGCTCCCCCGCCCCGCACGAGGGCGATCGCGTCGACACGGAACTCTTGGGCCTTTGCCAACGCCTTGATGATCGACCCTACGGCCTCGTCACCCTGGACTCGGGCGTCCAGCGTCGTGACCTCGAACGGGTGGATGCTCGATTCGAGCTCGTGGAGAAAGTCAGCCTCGGCGGCACTCCCGGCGCTGGTCACCAGGCCGATGCGCAGCGGAAGGACCGGCCTGGTCAGGGAACGATTGGTGGTCAGGAGCCCTTCGGCGCGGAGTGCGGCCAGAACCCGATCGTGATTGGCAGAGAGTTGTCCGAGCGTGAATGCCGGATCGATGAGGCTCATGATCAGCTGCAATCGACTCTGCCGGGGGTAGTAGGTGAGGCGACCTCGGATCTGGATCTCAATGCCGTCGGTCATCTTCACGCCACCGCCGCTCTTCTTCAGAATGGCGTTGACCCGTTGCTTGTTGTTGGCGAAGAGGGCAATCGGTAACACGGCGGACGACTGCGTGTCGTCAGGGTCGATCAGGTCGAAATAGACGTGACCGTTGGCCGACCGCTTGAGACCCGAGATGGCTCCACGAACCCACACTTCATCGGGGAACAGAGCGCTGATCGTCTGGTCGACGACCTCGCACAACTGACGGACCGTCACGCTGTTCTGCACGGTCGGAACGCTAGCGCGACCATCCACTCGATCACTGTCCGTGGTGAGTAACGTCCATCGAACGAGGCTGCTCCGTCGTGAAGCGGGAGTTGGCGTGTTCTGGAGTTCTCCTTGGTCGACCGAAGTTTTCCCGTGCGCAGCCCTTCGCCAGAAGGTGACTCGGCGACCGAGCTTCCGTTCGATCCGCCCATTCCGCCCGCACAGCCATCGCCGCTGAATCTCGCCGATCCTGCTGCGGTGCAGGTCGGTGATGCCGTCGACGGCTTGGCGATGTCGACGTACAACCCCGAGACCGGCCGAGCCCATCTCATGTACGTGAGCGAGAGTCTGGCCGCCATGGTGGGGTGGCGGCCGAGTGATCTGTTGGGTCGGAGCCCTGAGGTGCTGATCGCGCCGGAGACGCCGCAAGCCCAGCTCTCAGAGGTCGCAGCCATTGTGGAAGCGGGCAGGCAAGCCATCGTGCATCTCGGTTTGCGTCACGCTGACGGGGCGGTCGTCCCCGTCCAGGCATCGTTTCTTCTCGTTCCGTCGTTGCCCGGTCAAGCGCCCCACTTCCTCGCCCTGTACCGCCATGCAAACGATCGCCAGCGGTCGAGCGATGTGTTGGTCGACCCGGCGGAGATGCTCGACTCGCTCGCCTACGGGCGTGACCTCTCCGATGTCGTGCAGCACGTGACCGAGCGGGTGTTGGAACAGATTCCCGGCGCCGACGTCTGGGTGGTGCTGTCTGATCAGCATGGCTCCATCGACCCGCTCGTTGCCGGCCGGGCATCGCCGGACCTGGTGACCGAGACCGCTCGTGTGTTCACGGAGAGTGGTGATTTGCCGGAAGTTGATCATCGCCGTGTCGAGGATCTGCCCGAACCCCTGCGGTCAAACGCTGCCGCTCATCAGATCTATGCCGTGTGGGCCCATCCGCTTCGAGGATCGGGAGCAGCCCGTGGCGTCCTCATGGTGGCGCATCCGGAACGGGCGATTCCGCACCCAGCCGAACACCTGATGATCCGCCAGCTCGGTCGAGTGCTCACTGTTGCCGTCGACCGGAACCGGGCCGAGGCAATCCTCAGCCATCAGGCGCTCCACGACCCACTGACGCAATTGCCGAATCGTGCGTTGATCCTCGATCGACTGGAACAGGCCGTGGCCAGGCTCGGCCGCGACAACAATCGGCTGGCGGTGTTGCTGGTCGATCTGGATCGTTTCAAGGAGTTGAACGCCACGCGGGGGCCCGAAATCGGCGATGCCGTCTTGATCGAAGTGGCTCGTCGTCTTCGTCGGTCGGTACGACTGGGCGACACCGTTGGTCGAATCGGCGGCGATCAGTTCTTGATCCTGTGTGTTGCCATGAATGGTGAGGTCGATGCTTCGGCCATGGCTCGGCGCGCGGTCGCGGGTATCTCCGAGCCGTTTCTTGCGGCAAACGGTGACGATCTTCCGCTCTCGGCGTCGGTGGGCGTGGTCCTCGTCGACCGGTCGGGCTCATCGCCGGCGAGCATCATCAGCAGTGCCGAGTCGGCGTTGGCCAAGGCGATCGAACAAGGTCGCGGACAATTCGCCATCTTCGAAGAGGGCTGGCAGCGGAAGGTCGTCATTCGGCACGAAGTCGAGAAGGCGCTCAGCGTCGCCATCTCGTCGGACGAACTCGTGCTCCACTACCAACCGATCGTCGAGACCAAGACGGGAATGATGGTTGGTGCTGAGGCGCTGATCCGCTGGGAACGTCCGGGGTTCGGGCTCCTCCCGCCTGGCGACTTCATCGAGATCGCGGAAGAGACCGGGCTCATCGTTCCCGTTGGTGAGTGGATCATCGACGAGGTGTGTGCGGCCCTAGCGGCCTGGCCGATCGTGCTCGATCGGCTACCACCGCAGATCAGCATCAATCTGTCCGCCCGCCAGCTGGCCGAGCCGTCGTTGGTGACCACGGTCTTGTCGGCGATCGAGCGGCATGGTGTAGACCCCGAGCAGCTGGCCTTCGAGGTCACCGAATCAATGCGAGTCGAGGATCTGGAAACGGCTCGATCCACGCTCCAGCGGTTGGGCTCGCTCGGCTGCAAGATTTCCATCGATGACTTTGGGATCGGGTATGCCACGCTCGACTACCTCCGCCGGTTCTCCATGGCCGACACGATCAAGATCGATCGTTCCTTCGTCGATGGGCTTGGTGAACACCGAGAGGACACCGCAATCGTCACGGCCTCGATCGCCCTGGCCGCATCACTTGGCCTCGACGTTGTTGCCGAGGGCGTCGAGACGTCCGGCCAATCAGCAGCCCTTGCACAGCTCGACTGCAAATACTCGCAAGGGTTCGGCTTCAGCCCGCCGGTCCCGCTGGAGAAGGTTCACGAACTCTGGATCACCGGTCGACTGATCATCCTCGACTGAGTCCGCTAGGGCCAGCCGGGGACGCCTTCGTCGAGGGGGACGCCGGTCGAGTTGAGGAGACCCGACACCAATCGATAGAAGCCGGCGGTCACGATCAACTCGATGATCTGGGCGTGGCTCCACTCGGTGGAAAGAGCAGCCCAGGTGGCATCGCTCACACAGTCGTCATCGGCGAGGTCGTCGGCCATGGCGATCAGCGAAGTGTCCTTGGTATCCCATTGATGGGTGGCACCCGCGATGCCCGCGATCTCGTCGTCGGTCAACCCTTCGGCCTTCCCGATCACCGTGTGCTGGCCGAACTCGTAGACCGCAGTTGCCCGCCAGCCGATGCGAAGGATGACGATCTCGCGTTCTCTCGCCGGCACCGAACCCTTGTTCAGGAGGAAGCCACCCATCAGGTTGAATCGTTTGAGCAGTCTTGGGTGATGGGCGAGCATGCCGAAGATGTTGAGTGGCGTTCCGTCGTGCGTCAGAGCGGTTGCCAAGAGTTCTTGTACGTCGTCGTCTGGCTCGGTGATCAGTGGGATGCGGGGTGATGCCGGGCGTTCGATCGATCGTCCGCTCCCTTGCTGCTTGTCATTCATCTGGTCAACCTCCGTAGAAGTCCTTCCTGAGCGACGGATGCGATCAACTGCCCATCAGCGGTGTGCACGGTTCCATGAGACACGCCCCGTGATCCTCGCAACGACTGCAGGTGCATGTCGAACAGCATCCACTCGTCGGCTCGCGCCGGGCGATGGAGCCAGACCGAATGGTCGAGGCTGGCTCCCATGAACTGCTCCCATTCCTCAGTCGACGGGTGGCCGCCGCGGATCGAGTCCATGGGAATGTGATCGCTGGCGTACGCAACGGCGATCGCGTGCATCGCCGGGTCATCGGGCAGCCGGTCGGGCAACGCGATCCGGCACCACGCCATCGCACGGCCGGGGGGAGTGTCTGGCACCATTCGCACCGGCGAGATGTCGTCCCATTCCTCGAGCACACATTCGTCTGGTGGAGGGACATCGCCGATCGAGATTGGCCGAACGAACTCTTCGTCTGGCTCCACACGATGGAACGAAGCGGACAAGTTGAAGATTGCGCCGCCTGCTTGCTGGGCGACGACGCGCCGAGTGGAGAACGAGCGACCATCACGAATGCGGTCGACGTTCAAGATGATGGGCTTGGTCTCATCGCCGGAGCGGATGAAGTAGCCGTGCAGCGAGTGCACGTGATGCTCCGGATCCACGGTGCGGCGGGCAGCCTCGAGCGACTGGGCAACCACTTGTCCGCCGTAGACGCGAGTCCGCCCCTTGATCGGACTTCTGGCGAGAAAGAGGTCGGCTGCGAGTTCATCGAGCTCGAGGAGCTCGATGAAGTTCGTGGGGAGATCGGATGGCGAATTGGTCACGCCG
>CAZYLX010000053.1:0-10537 GCA_964648595.1 uncultured Acidimicrobiaceae bacterium | reverse complement strand
AAGTGATCGCGAAGCGATGAGGTGGATCCCACGCAATGACTTCGGCCCAGACATGGGCTTCGCCTGACGGAGTGATCTCGGTGATGGTGCCGCCAATGCGTCCGTCGAAAACCACGCCGACGCCATCCGCTGCAGCTATCGAATGGCTTGCCACCGGCCACCACCGACCCATCCCAGCAGTGAATAGTTCGAATGCTGCGGCTTGTCCGATGGGAACGACCCGAGTCTTGCGGATCGGCTCGATCGTTGTTTCTGAGAGTCTCACGTCGTTTCCTTGTCTGTCGCGTAGCAGATCGTGGCCGTTCGGCGAGATGGCAACCTACGAACGCTCGTCGAGCGTCTCGAGATCCGGGACATCGATGCCCATCTCAGAGAGTGCGTTGGACCATTGCTGGTGGAGCCTGCGGACGCCGGAGGCATCGCCAAGCCCACGGCAAGCCGCAATGGCCAACCGATAGCCCTTGTCGTCGTAGCGGTCGGCGTCCAGGAGCTTTCGGGACAGCAAGGCCGCTAGGTCCCAGTCCGAGACCTCGACGGCTTGCACACCAAGCCGCACGGCCGATGCAACAAACCGGGCGCGAGCTTCATCTCGCGGTCCGCGGGTCCAATCGTCGTAGACGTTCTCGGGAAGGAAATCGCCCGCGTATGTGTCGACCACGACTCGATCGTCGGTGGCAGTCATGATCTCTTCGAGATCGGTAGCGACCTCGTCCAAGTTCAGAGCAACGGTCTGGCGATCGGCGACGACGCCGCCGCCGAGCACCCGACGAACGTGCGATAACTGAACCGACAAGCGAGCACCCAATCGGTCGATGTCGACCTCACCCGGCCACAACAACTCGCACAATTCATCGCGCACGACAGGCCAGCCCCTGGCTGCGACCAGTCGCTTGCAGAGCTGACGAGCCTTCCTCGAACCCCACTCGGCAATCGGGACATCGGCTCCGCTCACGCTGACCGTGAACCGACCCATTGTCTGGATACGGGCCTTGGATCTCTGAGGATTCACCAGTGGTGACGGGCGGACGGTGCCGGTGACAAAACGCTCCAGCACATCGAGCCAGGACTGGTCGCCGGCGTAGGCGAAGTGATCGTTGCCTTCGAGTTCGACGAGCTCTGCCCCTGGCACGGCGGCGGCCACCTCCTGCGCATAGGACAGCGGGATGATCGGGTCATCCTTCCGATGCAGTAGGAGCGTCGGCACCTTCAGGTTCGGCAAGACCTCACGAACATCGACGTCGAGCGAGATGTCGTACAGCTCGATCAAGGACTCACGATCGGAGGCGAGCCGCTCGTACCGCTGATGCCACCGACGAAACGCATCGTCGTGTGCCAGCGATGGCGCAAAATGATCGACCATGGGCGACTCGGGCGTACCCCAGATGTCGGCTACGGCTGCGTAGCGGAGTCGCCGGGCATCACGGACCTCGAGAGTCTGATCGGGTCGCTCCGTGTACGCCCCGGAGCCGTGCAGGATGATGCCTTGGACCCGTTCGGGGTAGGTCACGGCGAACAGCAGGCAGGTTGGCCCGCCCTCGGATGCTCCGTAGAGAAAGGCCTGATCCACGCCTGCTGCATCCATGACCGCCCGCAGGTCCTCGACCCGTTCATCGATCCCAGGCATTCGGCTCCGCCGATCCGAGGCCCCCGTTCCCCGCTTGTCGAAATGGATCCATCGCGAGAACGAACCGAAACGCTCGAGCATGACCCGGACATCAGGCCACTCCCACGAAACCTCGACGTTTTGCGCCGTCGGGGGAATCGCAACGACGACCGGCGATTCGAGGCCGAAGTCCTGGTAGGCGATACGAGCACCCCGAGTCTGAGCGAACAGCGTCGGGGGCACACCGGTGGGAGCTCCCACGGAATCCGTTGCCATGACATGCACCATAGTCACGACCGTTCAGTCGGCCAGCGGGGCCGGTGGAGGTCCCAGAATGTCGATTCCGTACTTGTCGTTGACCATGGCAACGTGGCCAGGGTCGATGTCGCTGGGTTCGGGGATCACTGGGCCGGCGGCCGGCGTGCCGAGTTCACTGACCATCTGATCGAAGACGGGAGTGCCAGAAGCCGATGCCGTGATGCTGAGGATCCTGGCCGTTTCCGACGTCACCTGGAAGGTGTGGGGAATGCCGTGGGGCAAGAAGACGAACCCACCAGCCTCAGCCTCGATCTCCCGATCACCACTCTTCAACGTGACAGTGCCGTCGAGGAGAACGAAGATCTCGTCCTCATCTCGATGGCAGTGGAGCGGCGGCCCGAAGCCCCGTGGCTGGTCGAATTCGACAGCGGTCATCGAGCCACCTTCGGCGGCGGTGGCCTTGATGGTGGCCAAGACGTTCAGGAACTCGAGATGTGTTCCCTCGTCCCTGGCCAATGCGTAGATGTCGGTTGAGCTGATCTGTTCTGTTGTTGTCATGAGCGCATGTTCGATCCACACCCTTTCGAAAACCTTTCGAAAGGGTGTGCCCCACGCCAGCCCAGCTGCCTCGCCCCTCAGTCGCTCAGGATCGACACCACGGCATCAGCAAGCACTTGGCAGCCGGCAACGATGTCGGCGTCGCTGGTGTCTTCTGCGAAGTCATGACTGACGCCCCCGATGCTGGGGATGAACAACATGGCGCACGGAAGTCGATGGGTCATGACCATCGGGTCGTGGCCGGCGGCGCTCGGCATCTCCACCCACTCCCCCGGCAGCCGCTGCTCGGCAGCGAGCGCCACATGATGCCGAAGTTCCGGCGCCATGTGCGACGGCGATACCCGATCGCGGCGGAGCTCGGCTGTCACGGCCACTGGCCCCTCCGAGGTCATCTCGGCCGCGAGCTCGACGATCGCCGCCTCGAACTTGTCGAGCACCCCATCGTTCGGGTCGCGGAACTGCAGCCCGCACCATGCAGAACCGGGCACAATGCTCTCGGCCCCCGGCAGGAGCCGCGCGTTCCCGATGGTCCACACCGTGGTGGGGCCTGCCAGGGCCGCAAGCCGTTGCTGAATCCTGCTGCCGAATTCGAACATCGCGACACCGGCATCCTTGCGGCGAGCCATCGCCGTCGTGCCGGCGTGGTTCTGCTCGCCAGAGAACGTGATCTGCATCGCCCGGATCCCGACGATCGATGTGACAACACCGATGAGGTTGCCCGAGTCCTCGAGGTGCGGCCCTTGTTCGATGTGTGCCTCGAGATACCCAACGTGCCGTTCCGCCTCGAATCCAACCCTGGGCACGTCGGCCAGGCCGAGCCGGGCGAGTGCACCAGCGACCGTCTCTCCCTCGGCGTTGGCGTCGGCAAGATCGGCGTCATCCAGATCACCAACGAACGACCGAGCGCCAAGGAACCCTGAATACGTGCCCTCCTCGTCGGCCCACGATGCAGCGTCGACAGCGAGGTGGCTGGTGGTTGGGTCATCGCCGAGGGCGCGGGCGACCTCGATGGCATACATCACACCGAGAGCACCATCAAGCCACCCGCCCTCAGGCTGCGTGTCGGAATGCGACCCAAGAACGACCGCCGGTCCAGGGTTGCGAGACCGTCCGAACACGTTCGCAACACCGTCGATCGTGGCATCGAGACCGGCCATATCCATCTGATCCCGGAGCCACCGGCGGGCTTCCATGTCGACATCTGAGAACGTCGGCCGAACCACGCCCGTACTCACAGCGCCGAACGTCCGAAGGGTCCGCAGCGATTGAAGGAGCCGTCCACCGTCGATCTCAGCCATCGGACGACCGTACCGCCAAGGGCGCCGCGGATTTCGACCGGACGCTTACACCACTACTGTCCGCAGACGTGACCATCGCCAGCACCAATGAAACGCCGAGCTACGCAACGGGCCCGCTGGCCGGCATCCGCGTCCTCGACTTGACCTCGGTGATCATGGGGCCGCTGGCCACTCGGACACTTGGCGACCTGGGAGCCGATGTGATCACGGTCGAAGTTCTTCGGGGCGAACCTCACCGAACAATGGGTCCGGGGCCCCATCCGCAACTGTCAGGGATCGCTCTCAACTTGATGCGGAACAAGCGCAGCATCGCCCTCGATCTGAAAGTGCCCGAGGGGCGCCAGGCGTGCCTCGACCTCGCAGCGACGACCGACGTCATGATCACCAACCTCAGACCTGGGCCCGTGCACCGACTCGGGCTTGGCTACGCCTCGGTTCGGGCCGTGCGACCGAAGATCATCTACTGCCAAGCCCACGGCTATCCCTCCGACAGCGATCAAGCGGAAGCACCGGCCTACGACGACATCATTCAATCGGCGAGTGCGGTGGGCGATGTGTTCCGGCGGGCCGGACACGAGCCAACACTGATGCCAACGCTGGTCGCCGACAAAGTGGCGGGATTGACCATCGCCAACGCGGTGCTCGCGGCGCTCGTCCATCGAGGAACGACCGGCGAAGGCCAACACGTCGAGAT
This sequence comes from uncultured Acidimicrobiaceae bacterium, assembly GCA_964648595.1. Taxonomy (GTDB): domain Bacteria; phylum Actinomycetota; class Acidimicrobiia; order Acidimicrobiales; family SZUA-35; genus SZUA-35. The sequence goes on along the minus strand of CAZYLX010000053.1, from coordinate 6,126 downwards.
TCCCATGATCGATGTGATGCGGGCGTTCATCCTGACCGAGCACGGAGCGGGGGCAATCTCCGAGCCGCCGATGACCGGCCCGGGATATCCACGAATCCTCACCCCGCAGCGGAAACCCCAGCCAACCGTCGATGGCTGGATCAACGTCCTTCCGTACGACCGCGACCACTACATCGCACTCTTCACCGAAGGGGGCCGGACCGACATCGAAACGGATCGGCGCTTCCGCACAAGAGCCGGCCGCTTCGAAAACAGCGACAGCCTCTATGGCGATGTCGCCGCCATCCTGGCCACCCGAACGACGGGCGAGTGGCTGACGTTCTGCAAGGCACATGGGATCCCGGCAACCGCTGCAGCAACGCTCGACGACCTGGTCGATGAGCTACCTCTAGCCGAGCATCCGACAGCCGGCACCTACCGGGTCATCCGACCGCCGGAACGATTCTCGGCAACACCGGTTGGGGTCCACCGGCCCGCCCCAATGATCGGAGAGCACGGGCGCCAACTCCTCACCGAGGTCGGCTACGACCCGCTGCAGATCGACGATCTCGTTGCGAACGGCATCCTCGGCCCCGGACTGCCCGCAGCCGACTGAACACCGACACCCCCGAGAATCACGAGATCACCGCCCACTCCCCGGGCGGGGCCGACACCCGCGATGTAGGTTCGACCTCCGGGCGGCAAGGAACACACACCAACAACAGGGGGAACAGAAATGCTGTTTGCAACGAAGTACACCTTCAAAGGCGATCGATCGCCGGAGTCGGTGAAGAAGATGCTCGCCGTGTTCGCAGAGCGTGGAGCGCAGGACGGCGAAGTAGCTCACTACGTCGCCGCCAACGGCCGTGGAGGGTTCATCATCAGCGAAGCCGACTCCATGGAGGACGGTTACGAGAACCTGATCCACTACTCGCAGTGGATGGATTTCGACATCACGCCGATCCTGCCAATCGATACCGCCATGGGCGCGATCATGAAGGTCTATGGCTGACGCACCTCAGACGTGACGCCGGTCCTTGCGGGCCGGTGTCGCCAACAGGCCAAATCACTCACACCGAATGGATCAGACCGTTGCGGTCGCCAGATAGGAACTGAAAGGGACCCGGATCCCGTCGGCGGTCCGGTACTCGGCGAGCGCCTCGTCGAGCTCAGCGAGTGCCACCTTCTGCTGTTCGGCAGGGAGGTCGAAGAAGCCGGCCGACCATGGGAGGGCCTTGAGATGCTCGGGGACATAGATCGACACCGGCGGCAGGTCGACCTCGAACACGAGCTTGTCGATCGTGATCTCGCCGAGCCCTCCCGCCGTGAACCACGAGTGAATCTGGTCCTCGTCGGCCGAGAACCCAGCCTGCTTCCCACCGCCGTGGCTGGCCAACATGTCGGTCTCTCGATGCAGGAACGGGGAGTCCTCCGATGCCGACCAGGCGGTGACGCCCACTCGCCCGCCGGGAGCAGTCACGCGCGCCATCTCGCGCACGCCCGCTGAAGGGTCGGGGAAGAACTGGATCCCCTGCTGACAGATCGCGGCGTCGAACTCGCCTTCGGCGAACGGCAGGTCGAGGGCTGACGCCTCGCTCCATCCCAGGTTCGCACCAGACGCATCCGGCACGGTTCGGGCCATGGCCACCATGGCCGGGTTGAGATCTGAGCCCTCAATCCTTGTGCCCGGCCCCGCAACAGAGGCGGCGGCTCGTGTTGCGAAGCCAGTACCGCATGCGACGTCGAGCACCGAATTCCCCGGGCTGACGGTGGCATCCACCAGCGCTTCGACGAACGGCGCCATCAGCCAGGTCACCTGCGCCTCGTAGTACACGGGAGCGCTGTGACCCACCTGGAACCCGGACTTCTCGGTCATGGTCGGGACCTCGGGTCCTACGAGCCGACTGGTTCGTCGAAACCAACGAAGCTGACGACGTCGTCGTTGGCTGCTCGGCGCGAGACGACGTCGTTGGCAACGAACTCTTCATTCGGCCAGCCCATGGCGACGCAGGTCATGATGACTTCGTCTTCAGGGATGTTGGCGTGTTGGCGAACGACCGAGGACTGCATGATGCCTTGACCGTTGATCACGCAGCCCAAACCCTTCGAGGTTGCAGCAAGCACCAGTCCGTAGGTTGCCGCGCCGCAATCGAAGTGAGCGACGGTGTCATCTGCCAATTCCTTGTCGATCGTCACCACAACCGATACCGGTGCATCGAATTGCCGGAAGCCTCGCATGACCCAGTCTTGGCGGCGGGCCTTGTCGTCACGCTCGATGCCCATCGCTTCGAAGAGTTGGATGGCGATCTCGACCTGGCGATCTCGATGCACGCCCTGGTAGCCGTGATCACTCATCTTGATCTCGCGGTCGACCGAGGCTCCGGCCAACATCCGCTCGGTGTTGCCCTCACGGATGAGTTCGAGCGGCGAACCCGTGATGACGTGGAAGTTCCACGGCTGAGTATTCATCGAGGACGGAGCCCGTTTTGCGATCTCGATGATCTCTGCCATCAACCCCTGGGGCACCGGATCCGGCTTGTAGCCACGGATGCTGCGCCGTGACGCAACCAAAGTTTCAAAGTCCACTCGATACACCTTCCAATCGTTCGGACAGAACGTAGCGAAAGTTGTCCCGCAGTAAGAAGTTCCGAGCGCCGACGTCAATGGGCGACAGCGGGGAGCGGAGCGAACTCGTCGCGGAACTCCTGACCGCTCAGCGCCGCGATCGACGCCATCACGGTTGCTGTGATCTCAGCCTTCGTTGCGCCATTCCGCGGCCGCATCGCCCAGGGACCGAGGTTGATCGGCTATTCGAATCGCAGGTCGATTCGACCCCGCAACTTGGGAGCGCGGGCGCCCGGTGCCTGCACAACGTCGGTTCCCATGATCCCGACAGGAACGATTGGCGCTCCGGTCCTCAGCGCAAGGTGAGCGGCGCCGGGGCGACCACGACGCAGCTCGCCGCCCCGACTTCGGGTGCCTTCAGGGAAAAGGCCGATGATCTCGCCGTCATCGAGTCGCTGCTCAGCGAAACGAAGGCTCTCAACCAGGCCCCTTCCCGATCGATCGACCGGAATCATGCCAGCTGCCGGGAATATCCAGGATGAGATTCGGCCGTCGAGATACTCAGCCTTTCCCAGCATCGTCACCCGCCGGTCCAGTCCGAACATCAGAAGCGGTGAGTCAATGAACGACAGATGATTCGCGGCGAGAATAACCGGTCCATCGCTCGGCACATTACCCGTGTCGATGAGTTGAACATCGAGCCAGAGCCGGCGGACGGGCCAGGTCAAACGGCGGATCGCCCAATAGCGCGTGCCAACACGATCGAATGCTCTGCGACGCTTCGAGGACATGAGACCTCCCGGGTTGGACCGACCTTTGGCCAGTCGACGCGACGCTAGATCTCGAACGTTTCCTCCCCGTGTCGCGGCGGTGACATGTCGAGGTCGCTGACTTGAACGTTCGCCGCGCTTGTCAGAGACTGAAGTCAGGGCCGACGATTGGTCATGTCGTCAAGAATCCATTCGTAGGTGGCGCGAAGGCCGTCGTGGAGCGGCGTGGAGGGTTCCCAATCGAGGAGTGAGCGAATCAGCGTGTTGTCACTGTTGCGGCCACGCACCCCGAGCGGAGCGGTCAGATCGTGCCGGCGGGGGATATCGATTCCCGCCACTTCCGCGGTCAACTCGAGGAGCTCGTTGATGGACACCAAGTCCGACGAGCCAACGTTCAGAGGCTCATCGACCGAGGAGTCCATGAGCATCCGGGTGCCTTCGATGCAGTCATCGATGAATGTGAACGAACGGGTCTGGAAGCCGTCACCCCAAACCTCAATCTCATACTTGCCGGATCGTGCAGCGATAATGACCTTGCGGCACATGGCAGCCGGAACCTTTTCGCGGCCGCCCTCGTACGTTCCTAGCGGACCGTACACGTTGTGATATCTGGCGATTCTCGTCGCAAGTCCGAAGTCTTCGCTGAAGTGCCGACACATTCGTTCCCCAAAGAGCTTCTCCCATCCGTACCCGTCTTCGGGATCGGCGGGGTACGCATCGGATTCGGCCAGAGCGAGAACGTCGGCCGTCGACTGCCGGCTGGCGGGGTAAACGCACGCTGATGACGCGTAGAAGAACTTCGAGGTTCCATGGTCTCGCGAGGCAAGCAGAAGATGCGTCGTGATGAGCGAGGACAGCATGCACGCAGCCTTGTTGTTCTCGATGAATCCCATGCCACCCATGTCGGCAGCCAGGTGATACACGTGCTCCGCATCGCGGATCGAGCTTTCACAGGCGGATCGATCGCGGAGATCGGCTACGGAGTTCTCGGCTGCAGCATGCACCTGGAACCAAGATTCGATCGGTTTGATATCAACGGCTCGTACGTCGAATCCCTCGGCCAGCAGTCGTGCAGCGAGGTGCCCACCGATGAACCCGCCAGCCCCGGTCACCAAAACCTTCATGTGGCTCGTTCTCCTTCGTCGCACCGAAGATTAGAAGACACCGTCAGTCGCACGGCTATGGGGAAACTCGCCCGTCATGAACGTTCGACCACGTCAGCGACCGAGCCCGCAGCGGTCTCCGGGACAAGCGACATATCCATGTCACGACGGCAGTGCTTGGTGCTCGGACCCTTGACAGGCCGACAGTTTGAAGGTTAACTATGACTATTAGTTATTCACCTATGACTCTTAGTTCAAGGACCGGAACACACATGACAACGCAGCAGCTCAGCCTGACCAATGGCACCATCGCCTTCGACGACAGCGGTGGCGACGGTCCGCTGGTCGTGATGCTCCCCGGCGCCGGCGACGTTCGTGCCGAGTACCGGTTCGTGGCACCTGAACTCGTGGCCGCCGGAGCCCGCGTGGTGACGGTCGACTTGCGTGGCCACGGCGATTCGTCACCGGACTGGCCCGGGTACGGAATGGTCGAGACAGCGGCTGATCTGGTCGCGCTCCTCGACCACCTCGACGCAGGTCCAGCAACGGTGGTGGCGACCTCGTTCGCACCGACCGCGGCGCTTTGGGCGGCCGCCGACCGCGCCGACCTGTTCGCAGGGCTGGTGCTCATCAGCGCCCACCTCGAGGCAGCTCCGGCCTGGCAGAACATCCCACTCAGTCTCATGCTTCACGGACCACTTGCCGGAAAGCTGTGGGCCAGCCAGTTCCGCAAGTGGCACCCGGGGGCACCGCCCGCTGATCTCGACGAGCAGGCCGCCGGGCTCGCCGACATGATGAGCGACCGGCAGCGACGCCGAGCCGTCCGCGAGACCCTGGTTGCCCACCGCGATGGCCTCGAGGAGCGCATCGGCCAGGTGGATCTACCGACTCTTGTCATCATGGGCGGCGCCGACTCCCACTTCAAGAATCCGACAGAGGAGGGCGAGTCGATCGTCGCCAAAACCGGCGGCACGCTCCATGTGGTCCCCGACGCCGGCCACTACCCACATGCCGAGTACCCCGCACCGGTCGTCGCCGCCATCAGAGACTTGCTGGCCGAAACCTCGTCGTGACCGAACGCCGAGGGCTCACCGAACGAGACGTCATCAACACCGCAACCGCCCTGGTCGACGCGGAGGGGACCTCAGCACTCACGCTGAGCCGAGTCGCCCGAGAGTTGGGTGTGAAACCCCCCTCGCTCTACAACCATGTCACCGGGCTCGACAGGCTCCGCCGTGACGTCGGATTTCGGGTTGTGAGTGGTCTCGGTGACAGGCTCGGCACCGCAGCGATGGGCCGATCGGGGCCCGACGCGCTGCGTGCCATCTCGGCAGAGTTCCGCGCCTACGCCACCGCCCATCCCGGCCTCTACGAGCTCTCGACCCAGGCCCGACCGGAAGACGCGGAGTACACCCGAGCAGCCTTACGGGCCATCGACCCCGTCGTCGCCATTCTGCGCGGCTACGACCTCGACGAAGAGGAGGCGATCCATGCTGCGCGGACGCTCCGTGCTGCGCTCCACGGGTTCGTCTCGCTCGAAATCGTCGGTGGCTTCGGACTCGACGTCGATGTGAACGAATCGTTCGAGTGGCTCGTCGAGCGCCTCACCGAGACGCTCGAGTCGTCCTCGGCCCGGAGCCGCTGACCACGCGGACCCGAGCCCGAACGTCATTTCAGAGATCTCGAGCCACGAGGCGTCAAGATGGCCA
>CAZYLX010000052.1:0-10878 GCA_964648595.1 uncultured Acidimicrobiaceae bacterium | reverse complement strand
GGTCCGGTTGCTGAGCCGGCGCAGCGCGAGGAGTCCGTTGGTTCAGCAGATAGAAGCCCGCGACGATCAGTATGAGGGGGATCAACGTGATCTCGAACGTTCCCCGTCCGACCGTCAGTGATGATGACACCGCGCCGACAGCAAACAGGACGCCGAAGACGGCCCGTGCGGTGTCCGAGGTGATGGTCACCGGCCGGGTCTCGGGGTCCGATGGTTTTGGAATCAGGAACCAGCAGGCGATGTATGCCAACGCACCGAAGCCGCCGATGGCGGTGGATGCGACAAAGGCCACCTGCACAACGATCGGGGTCAGATCGAAATAGCTCGCGATGCCAGTTGCGACTCCGCCCAACGGGGAATCCGGAGCCCGACGCAGCCGACGGACCGGGGGTGGCGGCGTCGGCGGTGGAGCCGAGGGAGGAATCGGTGGCGGGAGTTCGGCAGTGGTGTCTTCTGTGTTCATGCCTTCACCTTCCTCCCGTTGCCCCTCCATGCCCATCGGGACAGTCAACCACGTCCACCTGATTGTTCTCAGGGTCCACTCGGGGTCGACCCTGATGGCAACCCGGCCGCAACGTGCGACCATGGAAGGCAATGACCTACTGGCAGGTGCCTTCTGGGCGAGACAACGAGCGTTTGCTCGGCGGTGTGGCCTCTGGCATCGCGGCCGAGATCGGCATCGACCCCACCTGGATTCGGCTCGCCTTCGTTGCGTTGTTCGCCATCGGAGGTTGGGGTGCGCTGCTCTACCTCGTACTGCTCGGTGGCTTCGCGCTGGCCAACTACAACGGCTACGGCGCAACACATTCGCCGATCCTGAAGGGGCGGAGTCCCCTCCGCCGACTGGCCGGCACGGGGCTGGTTGTTGCCGGTCTGGCCGTGTTCGCCAGTGGACTCGTCGGCTTCCCCCAGGAAGTGATCTGGCCGGTTGCCCTGATCGGTGCCGGCGTGGTTCTGACCCTGCGACGCGGAGCCCGCCGTTCCCAGGTGGTTGGTGCGGTTGTTGCTGCTGCCGGAGCGTTCGCGCTCGTGCAGGCTGCCGATGTTGGCCCCGCGTTCTCGCCCTCAGTCGTCGCCGCCGTCGTCGTTGTCGGTGTGTTCGTCATGTCGGCGCCCTGGTGGTGGCGTCTCGTCACTGATCTCGACGCCGAGCGCCAGGCCCGGATCCGATCCGACGAGCGCGCCGACGTGGCTGCCCACCTCCACGACTCGGTTCTCCAAACGCTCACGCTCATCCAGAACGGCTTGAATGACGGGACTGCTGATCCTCAGAAGATGGCTCATCTGGCCAGGCAACAGGAACGGGAACTCCGGAACTGGCTCGATCCCGATCGAGCATCGCGTTCGGGCGGCAGCGTGCGAGGCCGGCTCGATCAAATCGCCGGTGAGGTGGAAGAGCACCATGGCATTGCTGTCGAGGTTGTCTGTGTCGGTGACGTGTTGGTCGATGACCGAATTGATGCGTTGCTCGCTGCCGCGCGGGAGGCGACGATGAATGCGGCCCGCCACAGCGGCGCGTCTCAGATCGACCTCTTTGTCGAGATTCGGCCGGACCGGATCGAGCTGTTCGTTCGAGACACCGGCAAGGGATTCGATCCGGGCGCCGTCGAAGCCGACCGGCGAGGGCTTCGACACAGTGTGACCGGGCGGATGGAGCGAGTCGGCGGTGAAGCCCGTGTGCACACCCAAATCGGTGAGGGCACCGAGGTGGAGCTGCTGCTGCCCAGAGCGGAGCACGAGACAGCCACCACGAAGACCGCCGACATGAAGACACCGGACAAGACCGAGAAACAGGAGAGCTGATGTTCCAACCCCGAGTAGTGCTCGTCGATGATCACGATCTGGTCCGAGCCGGCGTCCGGGCCGGATTGGGTTCAGCCGTCCATGTCGTCGGCGAGGCAGCAGACACCGAGGCCGCGGTCGATGTCATCGTCGAGACACTTCCCGATGTGGTGCTGCTCGACGTTCACCTGCCGTCCGGCACGGGAGCAGACGTGATCCGTGGAGTAGCAGCGAGGCTGAAAGAAGATCCTGATGCCTCCGTATCGTTCCTCGCCCTGTCGGTGAGCGACGCGCCAGACGACGTGATCTCGGTCATCCGTGCTGGTGCCCGGGGATATGTGACCAAGGCCATCTCGGGCGAAGACCTTGCTGACGCTGTACGTCGGGTGGCCGAGGGCGATGCGGTCTTCAGCCCTCGCCTTGCCGGCTTCGTGATCGACGCGTTCTCGGCATCGATCCCCGAACCCGCCGACCCCGAGCTCGACCTGCTGTCCCCCCGGGAACAGGAAGTCATGCGGCTGCTGGCCAGAGGCTACGCATACAAGGAAATCGCTCGACGGCTGACCATCTCGATCAAGACGGTCGAAAGCCACGCATCGAGCGTCCTCCGCAAGCTGCAATTGTCCAGCCGCCACGAGCTGTCGCGTTGGGCAGCAAGACGGCACATTGTCTGACGCAGTAGAGGTCTGACGCGGTCGGGCTTCGGACTCGGGGTTCGCTCAGGGTCGGCTCAGGGTGAGTCGAGGGTGAGCCCTGATGGTGCCAGAGCCCCACGTCATCGACGATCGTCACATGAGCCTGATTCATGCACGATCTGTGACCAAGACCTATCGAACCGGGGACGTCAGTGTCCCTGCCTTGCGCGGCGTCGACCTCGACATTGCCGCCGGAGAGTTCGTTGTGATCATGGGCCCTTCCGGCAATGGCAAGTCGACGCTGCTCAATTGCCTCTCCGGCCTCGACACGATCGACAGCGGCGAGGTTCATGTGGCCGGCCAGGAGATTCATGCGCTCTCCGACCGTGCTCGCACCGCTCACCGGGCGTCGACCATGGGCTTCGTCTTCCAGAGCTTCAACCTGATCCCGGTGCTGTCCGCCGTCGAGAACGTCGAGTTGCCGCTGCTCGCTGCTGGCGCCAAGCCGAAGGCTGCGCGTCAGTCGGCCGACGCGCTCCTGGCTCGTGTCGGGCTTCGCGACCGCGGCCGTCATCGGCCCGCCGAGTTGTCCGGCGGTGAGCAACAACGTGTTGCCGTCGCTCGCGCCCTCGTCACCGAGCCTGCCGTCGTCTGGGCCGATGAGCCGACCGGCAACCTCGACAGCGCGACGGCGAGCGCGGTGCTCGAGCTCTTTCACGAGGTGAACGGCAACGGGCAGACAATGGTGGTGGTCACCCACGATGCCGACATCGGGGCAACCGCCGATCGAGTGCTCGAGGTCCACGACGGCATCGTCGTGAATGGTGCCGGCCCCATCAGGGCCGGCACCGTCGGGAACGACGAGGTCGCAGAGCTGGTTGCGCAAACGGTCGGGTCGTTTCGATGATCACGCTCCTCGCCATTGCGGTCATCGCCGTTCTGTTTCCAATCGTCGTTCATGACCTCGTGCGGCGGCCATCCATTCGCCGCCTTGGTTTGAGGAATGTCGTTCGCCGGCGAGGCGAAGCCGCTCTTGTCGTTGGTGGATCGATGTTGGCGACGGCGCTGATCGTCGCCTCGTTCATCATCGGCTCCAGCTTCGACCAGTCCATTCGCAACATCGCAGAGACCAGCCTCGGACCCGTTGACGAGATCGTGTTCGTCGATCAACCAGAACAGCTGGGGGCACTCGCTGGTGAACTGCTGGCCGACGAATCGGGCGAGATCGATGGTGTGTTGCCGGTGATCAGCGCCGAAGTCGCCGTTGCATCGGTCGCCACCGACTCGGCTGATCGCAGGGTCGAACCGCAGGCCGATCTGCTCGAGATGGATCTCACGAGCGCGGTCGCGTTCGGCAACGATCCGGGCTCGACGGGCTATCGCGATACCACCCCTCCTCCGGTCGGAGCTGCGGTGATCAACACTGAGCTCGCCGATGAGATCGGAGTGGTGAGGGGAGACGAGATCGATCTGTTCTTCGGAGGGTCACCCATCAGGCTCGAGGTCCACGACGTGATCGAAGCGACCGGGATGGCCGGGTTCGCCGAGATCGTCGTCGCCCCGGGCACGGTCGCTGCCGCATTCGACACCTACCGGGCTGCCGGCGGTGTTGCCGACCTCGAAGGCATCGCGCCCTCAGCGCTTCTTGTCTCCAATACCGGTGGTGTCTTCGACGGAGCGCTTCGCTCGGAGGCTGTTGATTCCATCATCGCCGCCGAAGCGGAGGTGCTCGGTCTCGACAGCAGCGTTTCGTTGATCAAGGAGAATCTCCTGGTTGACGCTGAAGAGGAGGGGGCCTCGATGACCGAACTCTTCGGGACGATCGGTGGCTTCAGCGTGATCGCCGGGATCCTGCTCGTGATCAACCTGTTTGTAATGCTCGCCGGTGAACGAACAGTCGAGCTCGGCACGATGCGGGCGGTCGGCCTCAAGCGGGCCACGATTCTGCGGGCTTTCGCTCTCGAGGGCGCGATCTACGGAGTGATCGCTGCAATCGTCGGGGCGGTTCTGGGTATCGGCATCGGCGCCGGCGTGATCGCCTTCGCTTCAACGTTGTTCGACGGTGACGGTTTCGAGATAGCGCTCTCGGTGACGGCGATGGACCTCCTTGCCGGCGCCGCAATCGGATTGGCGATCTCACAGCTCACCGTTGTGCTCACCAGCTCTCGGATGACGAGGATCAACATCGTCCGGGCGCTGAAAGATCTGCCGCCCCAGGTGGCAGACGGCCACAAGCGGCGTCGGGTTGTGCTGAGCGCCTGCGGCGTCGTCGTTGGCAGTGCGATCTTCGTTCTCGCCCCCGACAACGCTCTGGCGGCGATGGCCGGGCCGGTGGTTGCGGTGATCGCTGCCATCGGCCTGCTCGGGTTGGTTGTTCCCAGGAAGCTGGCCACCGTCGTCGGCTGCTCAGTGGCCCTCGTCTGGCCTGTCGCAGTGTTCAGCGCTCGTTCCGAAACGATGGACAATCCCGATGTCGGCGTGTTCCTCCTGCAAGGTGTATTGCTTGTCGGGCTCGCAACGGCGTTGCTTGCTTCGCTCGATCGAGTGTGGCTCGGAGCGACCGCTGCGCTGGCTCCGGGCGGAGTTGCCTCTCGACTGGGTTTGGCCCATCCGTTGGCTCGCCCGGTCCGTTCAGCACTGCTGGTCGCCATGTATGCGCTCGTGATCTTCACCGTTACGTTCATCGCCGTCTTGAACTCGGCTTTCAAAGCGTCGGCACCTGAGCTTGCCGCCCAGGCCGGCGGTGGATTCGACATGGTGGTGGACTCCAACCGCACGTCGCCGCTGCGCAGCGATCAGCTTCTGGCCGTTGATGGGGTCGAAGCAGTGTCGGAGATCCGGAGGGGATTCGTCGAGATCGACGACGGCGACAGCGAGCTCGATGGCTGGGCCGTGTCGACGATCAACAGCACCTGGCGCACGGACCTCGCCCCGACCCTCGATGCATTCGCCGAGGAGTTTGACACTGATGCTGGTGCGTGGGCCGCCGTTGTCAATAGTGAGTCTGCCTCGGGTGAGACGTGGATCATGGCTCCCACCGACGAAGGGTTCGAGGCCGGCCAGGATGTCGTGTTGCAGAGCCCATCTGGGGCGACCGTGGCGGTGCAGGTCGCGGGTTTGACGAGGAACGGGTGGCTCGTCGACGCAGGGCTGTACGTTCCTGATGCGCTCTCCGCACTGCTGTGGGTGAACGAACAACCCGTTGCTCGCTACTACATCGCCGCTGACCCTTTGTCGTTCCACGCCGCGGTCGCGTCCGAGATCCAGGGTCGATGGCCGGAGCAGGGCGCCGAGACGTCAACGTTCCTGGGCCAGGCTGAGGAGGTGCTCGATGAGCAGGAGGGTTTCTTCCAGATGCTCCAGGGGTATCTCGGATTCGGCCTGCTGACCGGGATCGCCGGCCTTGGTGTCGTGCTGATTCGTTCGGTGCGAGAGCGTCGACGCGAGCTCGGCATGCTGTCAGCGATCGGTGTGCCGGTTGGCCAAACGCAGCGAGCGTTCCTGATCGAGGCATCGTTCATCGGGGTCCAAGGAGTGCTGCTTGGCATCGGGCTTGGTCTGGCGAGCGCTTGGCAGGTCTTGACGAGAACGGCGGCATTCGAGGACGACCTGACGTTCGATGTCCCTGTGCTCTGGCTCGCCGGTCTTGCGGTGGTCGCCGTTGCCGCCTCGTTGGGAGCGGCCGTGGTTCCTGCGAGGCGCGCCGGTCGAGTGCCTCCGGCGGTTGCGTTGCGGATGACGGGCTGACGCTAGGTTCCCTCCGTGTTCGAACCGATGGTCACGATGTCCGAGAACCTGCGAGAGGCGGAGGGCCGGTGGATCATCGTCGACGAACGCTCCAATGTGCTGATGGTCGACGGCGCCTTCCCTGTTGGCCAGGATTGTCCGGTCTCGGGCGGCGTTGCCCATCTGCTCGGGACCGACGATGGCACGCCGATCTGGGCCCTTCGCGTCGACCCCGGCCAGGCCGCCGAGACCATCGATTCGATCGGTGGCGACCCGGTCAACTTGCGTTCACTGTTCGGAACCATTTCGGACAATGACTGGGCCCTTGCCGGCCGAGCGGCCCAGGTGCTCACCTGGGCCCGGGACCATCAGTTCTGTGGGCGCTGCGGGTCGGCAAACGAGCCTCACCCGAGCGATCGGGCCCTTCAGTGCCCGGTGTGCCGGTTGCAGTCATTCCCCAGGATCAGCCCGGCCGTGATCATGCTGGTCGAGCGACAGACCGAATCGGGGCCTGAGGTGCTCCTTGCTTGGGGTCGGCAATTCCCTGGCCGATTCTTCAGCGCGCTTGCCGGCTTTGTCGAGCCGGGCGAGAGCCTGGAAGAATGCGTCGTCCGCGAGGTCAACGAGGAGACCGGGATCGAGGTCGACGATGTCCGCTACTTCGGTAGCCAACCTTGGCCATTTCCTCGCTCGATCATGATCGGCTTCACCGCCAGCTATGTCTCGGGCGACATCACGATCCAGGAAGAGGAGATCGTCGAAGCGGGCTGGTTCAGCCCGAACGAGCTCCCGCCGGTGCCTCGCGGCGGCATGTCGATCGCTGGATGGTTGATCGAGGCCTGGCTGGAGAATCAAGCCAGCTGACGACACGCCGCAAACACGTACGCTCGGGCTGGGTCCGCCGTCACTCCTTCGAGGCGATGGCGTTCGGCACGACGTTCATCTTCGGCTCGTACTCGGCAACGGCAACGTCACCGCCGTCGTTCCCCTGAGAAGCACGCAGTTCGGCGCGACACGCGTCACAAGGGCCGTAGAAGCGCTCGACGACCGCCCGTTGACAGCGTGGACAGGTGAGCTCGAGATCGTTCTCCGGTAGTTGCCCCAGCGCCATGTGTCGTCGGCCTTTCGTGGATTGGACCGCAATGCTACGGTGCTTTCCGTCGTCCATCCAAGGGGAAGCGTTTCGTGGCTGAGGTCAAGCTCATAGATGTCAACAAGGTCTACCCGAACGGCTATCACGCCATCCACGACCTGAGTCTTGAGATCAACGACGGCGAGTTCCTGGTCTTGGTCGGCCCGTCGGGTTGTGGCAAGTCAACAGCCCTGCGGATGGTTGCCGGCCTCGAGGAGATCAGCAGCGGCGACATGATGATCGGCGACCGTGTCGTCAACGATGTGCATCCCAAGGATCGTGACATCGCCATGGTTTTCCAGAACTACGCGCTGTATCCCCACATGACGGTGGCCGACAACATTGGCTTCGCCCTCAAGTTGGCGAAGATCCCGAAGGCCGAGATCGAGGAGCGAGTGCGCAAGGCTGCTGCGATCCTCGACCTCACCGAGAACCTCGAACGCAAGCCGGGGCAACTCTCCGGCGGTCAACGCCAGCGTGTTGCCATGGGTCGTGCCATCGTGCGTCAACCGAAGGCCTTCCTCATGGATGAGCCCCTCTCGAACCTCGACGCCAAGCTCCGTGTTCAGATGCGAGCCGAGATCGCCGGCCTTCAGCGCGACCTCGGCGTCACCACGCTTTACGTCACCCACGACCAGGTCGAAGCCATGACCATGGGCGATCGGGTCTGCGTTCTGAAGCGCGGCTACCTCCAGCAGGTCGACACGCCACAGAACCTGTACGAATCACCCGACAACGTCTTTGTTGCCGGCTTCATTGGTTCACCATCGATGAACCTGATGACCGTCCACCTCAGCGGCACCGTCGAAGCACCGATCGCCGAGATCGCAGGCCAGCAGGTCGCGATTGATCCCGAGTTGGCAGCGAGCCGTCCCGCTCTCGCTGCCTACGTTGGCAAGGAAGTCGTGCTCGGCATCCGCCCAGAGGATCTCGAAGATGCTGAGATTTCCGGTGCGCCGGAACGCAAGGTCTTCGAAACGACGGTCACCTTGATCGAGTCGCTGGGCTCCGAGATCATCGTGCACTTCCCGCTCGCGGCCGAAGCGTTCAACATCATGGACGCCGAGTTCGAGGGTGAAGATGCCATCGAAGCTCAGAAGGACGATCAGGGCCGCACGATCTACGTCGGCAAGTTCAGCCCTCGTTCCGGCGCCACGTTGGGCGGCGACATCCGGATCGGGATCGACACCGGTCGATTCCACTTCTTCGACCCGGTCAGCGGTCTCGCCATTCGCGACTGAGAGGTTCGATCATGCGGCTTCGTCAGGTGGCATGGGTCGCACGCGATCTCGCAGCGAGCACAGAGCAGGTTCGTAGGAACCTTGAACTCGATGTCTGCTACTCCGACCCCGGTGTCGGTGTGTTCGGGCTGGAGAACGTGTTGTTCCCGGTCGGCGACCAGTTCCTCGAGATCGTCTCGCCGGTTACTGAGAACACAACAGCTGGGAGGCTGCTCGACAAGCGCGGCGTTTCGAGCGCGGGTTACATGGTGATCTTCCAGACTGCAGAAGAACTCGATCGCGTGCGAGCTCGTGCCGAGGCAGCCGGTATCCGGATTGTGTTCGAGGCTCCAGGCGGGAGCGAAGCCGATGGAACGGCGATTCATGGCATCCACTTCCACCCTGCCGACATTGGTGGAGCCATCGTTTCCATCGACCGGAGTGAGCGGCCGCAGGAGTGGGCCTGGGCCGGCCCGAACTGGCGCGATCACGTGCATACCAGCGTCGTGTCGGCGGTGGCCGGCGTCACGATCGAAGCTGAGGATCCCGAAGCCACCGCTGCGGCGTGGGCCCAGTTGCTCGGAGTCAGTGCTGACGTTCGATCGGTCCGCATCGACGACGCCACGATTCGGTTCGTCGCTCCGGAACCGGGCGATCGTGCTCGAGGAGTGATCGGTTTCGACTTCGCCGGTTCGACTCCGTCCGACTTCGAATTGGTCGGCACGGCTGTTTCCATCTCGACCGCAGGCGGTCCAGAAACGTCATGAACCGCCGAGTGCGGATCGTCGACGTCGGCGGTCTTGAACTGTCGATCACCGACCAGCCGGCGTCTGCTGCCACATCGAAACCGCCGGTCGTTCTGCTCCACGGATTTCCCGACATCGGCTACACCTGGCGACACCAGATGGACGCCATCGCCGGCGCCGGTCACCGAGTGATCGCTCCCGACCAGCGCGGTTATGGGTGGAGTGATGCGCCGGAGCCCGTTGATGCGTACGGCATCTTCGACCTTGTCGGCGACGTGATCGGGTTGCTTGACGCCGAAGGCATCGAGCGATGTCTGCTGGTCGGCCACGACTGGGGCTCCATCGTTGCCTGGCACGTTGCCTTGATGCGGCCCGACCGCCTCGCCGGCGTGGCGCTGATGAGCGTGCCATATCAGCCCCGCACTGATCGCAGCGTTGTTGACTACATCCGGGTGACGGACCCCGAGGGTCCGTTTTCCTACATTCTGGCGTTCCAGGAGCTCGGAATGGCCGAGTCGCTCATGGACCCGGATCCCATCGAGTTCCTCCGGTCAACTCACTGGAAGGCCAGCAAGGCATGGGCATCGACCCCCGAGGCGGCTGAGGACCTCGCCCCCTCTGGGCGCCCCCCATATCTTGACGCTGCCGAGCTCGAAAACTACGGCCGGGCGTTCGCACGTTCCGGCTTCGGTGGCCCGGTCAACTGGTATCGCAACTTCCAGTCGAACTGGGAGAAGACCCGGCCGTGGCACGGTGCTTCGATTCCCGTTCCTTCGACCTTCATCGGTGGCGACCACGACTTTGTTGTCACCAGCGCCGATGGCGGACTGGGATCGTCGGTCGCCGATATGGCTCACCACTGCGTTGATCATCGCGGCACCACGATTGTTCCCGGAGGCCACTGGGCTCACCAGGAGCACCCCGGGCCCGTGAACGAAGCGCTCCTTGCATTCTTCGCGTCCGTTTGCAGCGACAGCTGACAGACTGAGCGAATGCCGACACCGTCATCTCGAGTGATTGCTGTGCTCGATCGGCCGCCGAATCACACCGTGACCGTGCCGGGGTCGAAGAGCCACACGAATCGAGCCCTCATCTGCGCTGCGCTCGCTGCCGGGACATCAACGCTTGATGGTGCGCTGTTCGCCAACGACACCGAAGCCATGATGCAGCTGCTGGACTCGATCGGTATCCCCATCGAGGTCCAGGAGTCCGAACGTCGAGTTGTCGTCACCGGTGTCGACGGCGCAGTTCCGAGTCACGCCGGGGTGCTCGATGCTCGGCAGTCGGGAACCACCAGTCGTTTCGTACTTCCCATGCTCGCGCTCGGGCAGGGTCGCTACGTCTTGGATGGCCACGCGCAGATGCGGGCTCGCCCGTTCGACGACTTGATCAGCGCCCTCACAACGCTCGGCGTCAGGGTCGAGGGCTCCACACTGCCCATGACCGTGTTCGGCAACGGTGGATTCACCGGGGGAACGGTCCGGATGCTTGGTTCGGTGAGTAGCCAGTTCCTGTCGGGATTGTTGCTGAGCGCTCCCTATGCCGATGCACCGGTGCACATCGAGATCATCGGCGACCTCGTGTCCAAGCCATACGTTGACCTCACGCTGGCAACGATGGAGTCGTTCGGCGTCCGG
>CAZYLX010000051.1:0-10891 GCA_964648595.1 uncultured Acidimicrobiaceae bacterium | reverse complement strand
AGCCCTTGATGGCCCGCGTGCCAACGGACGATGCAGTCCGGAAGAAGTGAGTGCGGAACGAGTGAGCAGAGTTGGTCATGGAGATTCGCTAGCTGGTCGAGCTGGCCACGGTAAACGGCACACCAAGCGCCGGGAAGAGGCGAATCTACCACCCACAACAACAATTAAGTACGCTAAACAACAACTAACATCATTAACTAGTCGCAAGACTACCCTCAGCACCTGCTCTCACTACCTACCCTCAGCACTTGCCGTCCTCGACACGCTGGCGGAACTCGTTGGCCCCCTGGCTTCGGCGACGACCTCACTGACCGCTCTCCCTGACGCCGATCGCGGGAGTCCCATCAGGGCGTCAAGCTCCATCGCCCCCAGGCTTGAGTCGGCGGCAACTCAATTCTGTACGGGACGGCCCTGTCCACGTCAGTACGAGACGACGCGGTCCCGACCGGAACGCTTGGCCTCATAGAGCGCAGTGTCGGCGAGCCGCAGCAGTTCGCGCACGCCGGGGAGTGGCCCTTCTGCAACTCCAGCGCTGATGGTCACCGTCAACCCCGAGGCGATCGACTCCCAATCGACCTCGCCCAACGCCGTACGAATCCGTTCGGCCAATGCCCGACCGGTGGCGCGGCCGCTCCCGGGCATCAGGACTACGAACTCCTCCCCGCCGAAGCGGGCGACAAGATCGTCGGCCCGCACCACGGACCGCATCGCTTCACCGACTCGGCGCAACACCTCGTCTCCTGTCTGGTGCCCGAAGTTGTCGTTGACCTGCTTGAAGCGATCCAGATCGAGGACGATGACCGTGCCAGTACCGTCGGATCGGGCCAGCTCGTCCATACGCATCTCGAGCCACCGTCGTGAACCGAGACCGGTCACGTGGTCTTCGGACGCCTGCCGAGCCAACTCGTCTGCTCGCCCGCGCAGTTGCGACCTCGCCTGCTCCAACTCGGCGCGCCGAGAGATCTGCAGCGCCAGCCGCCCGACTTGGTCCTGTTGCCAGTCTCGGGCCAAGCGTGCGACTTCTCGAGCGTCATCCAACGCTCCCATCAAGTCCATCGACACCGCCCGCGCCGCCGATCGTTCGTTGTATGCCCGAAGCACGCGGTGCTCGTCGCCGGTTGCTGCCAGCTCTGGCACAGCCTGGTTCAGCAGCGTCTCGGCCCGCTCCGCTTGGCCGAGTTGGCGAAGCACCGAGGCGGTGACGAGCTGATGCCACGCTGCGAGACGGGGTGCGGTGTCGGGGTACGAAGCGGCGCCGTGCTCGAGCAGGATGAGCGCCCCGGTGAACTGTGACCGTTCGACGACCAACGCGGTTCGGACGGTGTCGCGTTCCTCGGGCAGGTGTTCGAGGAGCAGCCGCTCCGCTCGCATTCCTGAACCGAGAACAGCTCGTTCGATCGCTCCGGCTCCATCCGAGCTGAGCCAGTCGACGGCGTTGTCGAGGTCGGTTAGGAGCTCGGCCCTGTTGTCTCGGAAACCGGACGACCGCGCCGCTGCGGTCGCGCAGTAGCCGAGCGTGTAGGCAACAACGGATCGAGTGCTGGGCTCCGGGAGCTGCATGGCGCCTTGGAACGCTCGTCTCGACGAGCTGAGCGCAAGCTCGAACGCGCACAGTTGCGTGAACAGCATGGCCATTGCGTTGGCGGCGCGAACGAGGCTCTCGTTGAGGAGTTCGGTGTTGGGCAGGAGTACCAGTGCATCGACCGCAAGGTCGATGGCAGTTGCGGTGTCTCCGGTCCGCTGGACCATGCCTGCAGCGCACGCCGTGGCAAACGCTGCAGTCGAGAAGTCTTCTGCTTCGACGAGGTGACGCACGCTGGCGCGAGCGTCGGCTGCAGCCGGGTGCATATCGGCCCGGCCCTGTTGAGCGAGGGCCCGTGCCAGCAGGAGGCGGCCCGTGTCGCCCGGATCAGACACCGAAACAATCGCACGGTCGAGGGCGGCGAGGGTCTCACTGGGGTCGGAGAGGAACGCGGCGCGACGCGAAGCGACGACCAACTCTTCGACTCTCGACGAATCCACACCAAAGCATCGGCAACAAGCGGCCTGAGGCTGAGCTTCAATATTTTGGCACCCGAGTGCCAAACTGCGACTCGTGACCATCATCCGAGGCGTCGAACTCTCCCACGACCGCAGCGGGACCGGCCCGACGTTGGTGTGGGGCCATGGGTTGACGAGTAGCCGGCAGAACGAAGACGAGTCGGGCCTGATCGATTGGTCCCTCGTGCGCCGATCCGCAGACGTGCTCCGCTACGACGCTCGGGGCCACGGACAATCCGGTTTCACCACCGAGCCCGATGACTACGGATGGGATCGATTGGCCCTCGATCAGTTGGCGCTTTGCGACCACCTGAAGATTCCGAGCGCAGCGGTCGGTGGTGCCTCGATGGGTGCGGCAACCGCATTACATGCCGCAGCGCTCTCGTCGGAGCGGGTACGGGCTCTGATCCTGATGATTCCGCCGACCGCGTGGGAGACCCGTGCCGAGCAAACCGATCTCTACCGGCAAATGGCCGCCGTCGTCGAGAGCAACGGCGTCGAGCCGCTCATCGCCGCAGGCGTTGACGTCGCCCCTCCTGATCCCTTCGTCGATTCTCCCGGCCTCTGGAAGGATCGACGGGCCGTCGCCTTGCGTTCCGCCGACCCGCTTCGTCTCGCCGGAGTCTTCCGCGGCGCTGCCCATGCCGACTTGCCGACTCGGGACGCTGTGGCCGGCATCAGCTGCCCGGCCCTGATCCTGGCCTGGTCCGGTGATCCCGGGCACCCCGTGAGTTCCGCCGAACGCCTCGGCGAGCTCATCGCTGACTCAACAGTTTCGATCGCTTCGACGCTCGAGGAGCTTGGCACCTGGACGAGCCGTATCGTCGATTTCGTGGGGGCCCAGGGGTGACGGACCAGGCAACAGCCGCCATGAGGTCGCCGCGGGCTGAGCGGGCGTGGGTGGCCATCGTTCTTGTGATGGCATCGACCTGCGTCGCTCAGGCCTTCGGTCGATTCACATGGGGCCTTGTCCTGCCCGGCGCTCGGGATGACCTGCTCGGCGGCTCGAATACGCTCGCCGGCTTCCTCGGCACGCTGAACGTCACGGCCTACCTCCTCGGCACGCTTGCCGTTTCGTGGGCGGCATCGAAGCTCACGCTTGTTCACCTGATGCGGATCGGGCTCGCCATTTCGACAACGGCGCTCGGCGTGGCATCGATTGCTCCGTCCGGGCCGGTCTTGGGTGCTGCTCTGTTCGCGATGGGGTTCGGCGGCGCCATCATCTGGATTCCGGCACCAGCGATCGCGGCTCGGACCATGCCGCCGGAACGAACGGGGTTGGCCGTTGGGCTCATCGGTTCGGGAATCGGGATCGGCATCGTCATCTCCGGCCAGCTCACGTCGGCACTCGGTGGTGATGGCGCTGTTGGCGAAGGAGCCGGGGCTGACGGGCAAGCCGCCGATGCTGCTGGCTCGACCGCGGTCTGGCAACAGGTCTATCGAATCGAGTTCTTGTTCGCCCTTGTCGTGTTCGTTGCCGCGTTCTTCTTCCTTCGATCGAGGGGCGATCAGCCTGGATCGAGCGGGGGTTTCGGTGGGATCGGAGCGCTCCGTTCTGTTCGGGGGTGGGTCCCGTTGACCGTTGCCTACGCGTCGTTCGGGTTCGCATACATCTTGGTGATCGCGTTTCTCGTTGCCCGCCTCGAGGACGACGCTGGATTCACGACCGAAGAGGCTGCCGCCATGTTCTCGCTCGTCGGTGTCGCGTCCGTGATCGGAGGCATGGTGCTCGGTCCCTTGTCGGACCGGGTTGGTCGGCGACTCATGCTCACGACAGCGTTCACCGTCTTCGCGGCCTGCACGTTGTTGTTCTTGAGCGGTAGCCAACCGTGGGTTGCGCTTGCCGCGTTCGGTATCGGTGCGATGTTCTCTGGCATGCCTTCGCTGGTGGTCGCTCATGTTGTCGACTACACGACACCGGCCACCTATGGGCCGGCCTTCAGCGCTGCGACCCTGGCCTTCGGTGTGACGCAGATGATTTCGCCGCAGATCGGTGGTGCAATCGCCGATCTGTCCGGTTCGTTCACGCCCGTTTTCATGTTGTCGGCCTCGGTGTCGCTGGTTGGTGCGGTGGCGTCGAGCCGGCTTCCGAAGTAGACCGTTCGCAGGACACGAGGCCGGCTCAACGATCGGCCGTGACAAAAGGTGCGCTTGATGACTTCAGCGATGACCACCACACCAACGCTGCCCGGGCGCCTCGGCGACCCCGACAGTTCACTCGCCACCGACCCACGCGCTGATCCTCGCATGGTGGCGGCAATGGTCCCGCTCGGCATGGATGCTCGTGCTCCCGAGAGCCCCGTCCTTGCGTCGTCGCCGATCGAAGACATTCTGGCCCACTCCGTCGAGGCCGAGATGGGATTCGCCGCCCTCGGTCAGGTCCTGAGCGCCCAGATGCCACCAACCGAGGGAGTGAGCTCGCGAACCGAGGTGATCACGGGTGTCGACGGCAACGAGATCAACCTCTACATCCACACCCCAGACGGTCACTCGTCAGATCAGCCGTTGCCGTGCATTGTGCACACCCACGGCGGCGGCATGGTGATTCTCAAGGCGTCCGATGACGGCTACGTGCGGTGGCGTGATGAGTTGGCGGCGACCGGCCTGGTCGTTGTTGGCGTCGAGTTCCGCAACGGAGCAGGCGAGCTCGGTAACCACCCGTTCCCTGCCGGGCTCAACGATTGCGCAAGCGGAGCGCAGTGGGCGGTCGAGAACAAGGCGGCGCTCGGTGTCTCCAAGGTGATCATGTCCGGCGAGTCGGGCGGTGGGAATCTCTCGATCGCAACGGCACTCAAGGCCAAGCAGGATGGCTGGATCGATCAGATCTCCGGCGTCTATGCCCAGTGCCCGTACATCTTCGGGGGCTACGCCGATCCTTCGCCAGACCTTCCTTCGCTGTTCGAGAACGACGGTTACTTCCTCGACATCGCCAACATGGGCGCCCTCGCTCGGGCCTACGACCCCGATGGCGCGAACGCCGAGAATCCGCTGGCCTGGCCCTACTTCGCATCGGCTGATGATGTGGCCGGGCTCCCGCCTCATGTCATCTCGGTCAACCAACTCGACCCGTTGCGAGACGAGGGCCTCGCCTACTTCCGTACCCTGCTCGATGGTGGCGTGAGTGCCGTCAGCCGAACCGTGAACGGCACCTGCCACGCCGGTGACTGCCTCTTTCTCGATGCGATGCCCGACGTCTACCGGTCCACGCTCCGCGACATCAAAGCCTTCGCCGACGCTCTCTAGAACACTCGCCTGAAAACCCCCAACTGGTGGTGCGACCCGTCGCCAGGGCGACGGTCGGCACCACCAGTTGAGTTCTGGGCTGTCAGTTGAGGTGTGGTCAGACGATGGTGGAGTCGGTCTTGCCCCAGTAGCGGTCCCGGAGGATGCGCTTGTAGAGCTTGCCGGTCGGGAGGCGGGGGAGTTCCGCTTCGAAGTCGATCGACTTCGGGCACTTGTAATGCGCGAGTCCGGCGCGGGCGAACTCCATGATCTCGGTAACCAGTGCGTCGCCGGCCTCGCCCTCGATGTCGGTGCCGGTCGCGGGCTGAATCACGGCCTTGACCTGTTCACCCATGTCAGGGTCCGGCACGCCGAAGACGGCAACGTCAGCGACCGCCGGGTGGGCAATCAGCAGATCCTCGATCTCGCGCGGGTAGATGTTGACCCCGCCGCTGATGATCATGTGGGCCTTGCGGTCGGTGAGGAAAAGGAAACCGTCTTCGTCCATGTAGCCGATGTCGCCGAGGGTGGTTCTCCCACCGGGAAGGGTCGCGTCGGCGGTCTTCTCGGGAGCGTTGTGATATTCGAACTGGGCGCCGCCGCTGAAGTAGACGCCGCCCTCCTCGCCTGCTGGCACTTCGTTGCCTTCTGGGTCGCAGATGTGGAGCGTGCCCGGCGGGGCCTGGCCGACCGAGCCCGGCTTCTGCAGCCACTGCTCGCTGTTGATGAAGGTGGAACCATTGCCCTCGGTCCCGGCGTAGTACTCGAGCAGGACGGGTCCCCACCACTCGATCATCTGTCGCTTGACCGGAACCGGGCATGGCGCGGCAGCGTGGATGGCCACCTCGAGGCTCGAGAGGTCGAAGGTTGTGCGAATCGACTCGTCGAGCTTGAGCATCCGGATGAACATGGTCGGGACCCATTGACTGTGGGTGACGCTGTGGGTCTCGATGGCCCGCAGTGCTTCGACCGGGTCGAACTTCTCCATGATCACGACCGTGCCGCCGAGACGGTGCACGGGCGTGACGAACGCCAGCGGCGCGGCGTGGTACATCGGAGCAGGCGAGAGGTAGGTCATGGCTGAGCTGTAGCCGAACAGGGTCTGCATGTTGGCTTCGGTCCGAGGGTCCATCTCGTCGATGGTGTGGGCCGGCAACGGTCGTTTGATGCCCTTCGGGCGACCCGTGGTGCCTGAGGAATACAGCATCGAGGTGCCGGGCGACTCGTCGTCGATCGGCGTGGTCGGGAAGCCGCTGATGGCCGACTCGTAGTCTTCGAAGGGCAAGCCGGTCGCGAGACCCGAGACCAGGTCGGTCATCAACCAACGGTCGATGCGCGGCGTCGTTGATGCGTCGATCTCATTGGCCACGGCGGCCTTGGCCGCCGAGGTGATGACCAGCTGCGCTTCGCAGTCGTCGATGATGTACGCCACTTCAGGGGTCGTGAGATAGCTGTTGATCGCGGTGATGTACATCCCGGATCGCAGCGCAGCCCACACGATCTCCATGTAATGGATCTGGTTCTCCATGAAGAGGGCCATGTGATCGCCCCGCTGCAGTCCGGCGCTCCGGAACAGGTGTGCCAGCTGGTTGCTGCGCGCGTCCAGCTCCGCGTAGGTCTGAATCTCGCCTGAGCCGGCCATCACCACCGCGGGATGGTCGGGCCGTTCGATTCCGTGTGTTCCCGGATATGTCACGAGGGTCCCCTCTCGCTCGGCCGACCGGGTGGTCGGCTCCGGGCGAACCTAGCTCAGGGTGCTGAAGTCCTCGAAAGGCGCTGGTGTCGTGCTCCAACGGCCGCCGGTTCGCCGGCGAGTGCCACCCATCGGTGCTCTAGTGTTTGGCCATGGCTTGGACACGCAAGGACATTCCAGACTTGACCGGTCGAACCGCAGTCGTGACCGGTGCGAACAGCGGGCTTGGGTACGAAACAACAAAGGCTCTGGCCGCTGCCGGGGCTCGGGTGATCATGGCGTGCCGCAGCTTGGGCAAGGCGAAGGGCGCGCAAGCGAAGCTGCTGGAAGATCTGGAGAACGACGGCTTCGAGCCCTTGATCTCCATCGAGTTGGTCGATCTCGCGTCGCTCGCGTCGGTCGATGAGTTCGTTGAACGCTTCTTCGAAAGCTATGAGCATCTCGATCTGTTGATCAACAACGCCGGGGTGATGGGGACGGCTCCGCAACTGACCGATGACGGTCTCGAGTTCCAGTTCGCGTGCAACCACTTTGGCCATTTCGCGCTGACTGCTGGTCTCTTACCGTTGCTCAACGACACGTCCGGCAGCCGAGTGGTGGCCGTTTCGAGCCTTGCAGCCCGCTCCGGCTCCTTGACGAAACACGACCCGACGAACTTGGACGACTACGACGCGTTCTCGGTCTATGGCGCAACGAAGTTGGCCAACCAGGTGTTTGCCCTTGAGCTCGACCGTCGACTCCGAGCTGCCGGCTCGCCGACGATCTCGGTCGCGGCCCATCCTGGCTTGGCCGGCACGAACCTGTTCGAAGGGTTCCATTTGCCGGGGCCGCTGGCGCTTGGCGCAAAGATCGGCTCGAAACTGGTGACCCAGCCGGCCTCGGTCGGTGCGTTGCCTCAGCTTCGGGCTGCATGCGAACCGGGTGTGCGCGGTGGAAGCTACTACGGGCCCGGGTTTCCCGGGCAGGCCTATGGACCGCCCAAGGAGGTTTCCGTGCTGAGCCACGCGGCAGACCTCGACACGGGCCGTCGCTTGTGGGAGCTCTCGGTTGACCTGACCGGCGCTGACCCAATCGCATCAATCGATCCCGGGAGCTGACCTGGAGTCAGAGCTGTGCTGCTCTCAGAGCTGACCAGTTCAGAGCCGTCCTTCTCTCAGCGTTGCCGCTCAGAGCCGTGCCGCTCAGAACTGTGCCGGTCAGAACTGCAGGGCCAGCTGGTTCTCGTGGAGCCAGGTCTGGTGGTACTCGTCGAACTGGCAGCCACACGAGATCATCTGCCAGCTGCATGCCGGGCATCGGGCGACGTCGCAGCCGAGATGGTGCTGATTCCCGCTGGTTGTTCCGCAATCACCACAGCGAGCAGCCGTGCTGGGCCAGCCCGCTTCACGGCCGAACGGCTCACGGTTGTAGGCGATGCCGTTGAGGGTGAGCTGGTCGATCACGCAGCCGTCGGCGGTCTTCATGTCTTGGTTGCAGTCGTGGCAGATGGTCATGCTCACCATCTTCCTCATGGGGTGTGACAGACCTGGTTGATCGGGGCCGCTCATCGGGTTGCCGTTGACCTTGGGCTGCCTGCCGACCAACATGCGATGATCATGTCGACCAACAGCACGCCCGATAGCACCACTGGTGTACGTCCCGATCTGGCCGCCGCCCACCAGCTGGCCTGGCAGCACATCGCCGCCCCCGGCACCTGGTTCACGGCGGCCGAACGCGTCGAGCTGGCCGGAACCGTGCTCACTGCCATCAGCGATGAAGAACCGCTGCCGCCCTGGGTCGCCTACTCATACTCCGATCGTGCTCCAGCCGATCTGCTTGCTCCGCCGGTGGCCCACGACGTTGCCTATCGCTTGGCCCGTCACGCAGGGACCATGACCGCCGACGTCTACGGGGCCGCCAGTGACGACATCGGCGAGCTCCCATATGTCGAGGTCTGCGCCATCGTGTCGACGGTTGCCGCGGTTGGCCACTTCTGTCGCAACATCGGGGTCGACGTTCCTCCGTTCCCGGAGCCCGTCGACGGAGCGCCCGCTCGCACCCAACCTGACCACGTCGTGCCAGCCGAGCTCAACTGGGTGCCGGTCGCGGCCCCTGCTGATCAAACGGCAGCCGTCGTCCAGGCCTACTCGGCCGTACCGGCAGAGCTCGACAACACCTGGCGGATGGCGTCTGCGCAGTACATGCCGGAGGACGAGATGATCCACGCCGATTGGTCCCGGCGCCCTGGTGGTCTCACTCGGCCCCAGACCGAACTGGTCGCCGCACGAGTTGCGCAACTCAGAGAGTGTTTCTATTGAACGACCGCTCACGCCAGCATGCTCAGTTGGAGCAGCAACAAAACCGGTATTGATGTCGACCTGACCGTTGTGGCCGGCGCTGACGCTGGTGTGAACTCTGACGCCGCCCGGAACTCTGACGCTCTCGAGATCGCCATCGATCATGGTGCTGCCCTCCTCCGCTTCGCCACAGCATGCGCTGAAGAAGACGACGAGGCCTTGGCAACAGCGAGAACAGCATTGGTCGATGACACCGACGCCGGCTTCATGGTCGATGCCGCGGCTGTTGCCGCCAACTTCGAGATGATGACTCGGCTGGCCGACGGCACCGGTTCTCGCATACCGGCTGACAGGCTCGAGCGCAGTGCAGCCGCCATCGGGGCCATGGGTGTCGCCGAGCTCACGAGCCGCCGCTGAAGGATCGGCTCGACGCAGATCAAGCCACCCAGTCAGCTCACGTCAACACAAGAACGATCAGGCATAGGCCGATGCTGACGAGCGCAGCGGTCATGACGAACCGCACGAGGAGGTCTCGCGTCGTGTGGTGCTTCATCGTGGTG
Organism: uncultured Acidimicrobiaceae bacterium; assembly: GCA_964648595.1. Classification (GTDB taxonomy): domain Bacteria; phylum Actinomycetota; class Acidimicrobiia; order Acidimicrobiales; family SZUA-35; genus SZUA-35. The sequence continues at coordinate 1,100 of CAZYLX010000051.1, read as the reverse complement.
TGTGGTCCTCCGCCATCCGGCGAGCGTGGATGAACGAGGACGCTGGCCTCGCACTACGGTCGCCAGCGTGGACTTGGATGTCGTTGACTTGGCGGCCCCGCTCGAGCACCAGATCGCGACGATGCGGAGGGCCTGCGAGGAGCTCGGCTTCTTCCGGATCCCCCTCGATTCGGTCGATCGTGAGCTCGCCGATCGGGCGTGGAGCGAGGCGGCGGCATTCTTTGCGCTGCCGACCGAGGAGAAGACGGCGATTGCGTTTCCCGGGCCTGGTTATCCATACGGCTATTCGCCATTCGGGTTCGAGAGCTTGGCCAAGTCCACCGGCGACCTCGCCAGCCAACCGGACCTCAAGGAGTCCCTGTCGGTTGGGCCCGATTGTTCGACCTCGGTGGTGGAACCTGTGAGCGGCGCGTACTCCGATGAGGGTGCGGCGTGGATCCGTTCGCCGAGCCTCTGGCCCGAGCAGCTTCCGGCGCTCCGCCCGGCCTGGGAGGCGTACTTTGTTGCGCTGTCCGACGTTGCCGCTCAGCTGATGTCAGTGATGGCGTTGGCCCTGGAGTTGCCTGCCGACTACTTCGAGCCGCTCATCGACCGACCCATCACGTCGATGCGAGCCATCAACTATCCGGCACTTCCTGCGCCGCCGCCGGAAGGCGCTCTCCGGGCCGGTGCCCACTCCGACTACGGCACGCTCACGATCCTGCGAACCGACGACGTCGCCGGGCTCGAGATCCAACAGCCCGACGGTTCGTGGGCGGCGGTGTCGAACGAAGCGGACACCTTCGTTGTCAACCTCGGCGACTCGATCGCGCAGTGGACCAACGACCGTTGGCGGTCCACCGTTCATCGGGTGGCGCTGACGTCGACCGAGCAGCGCCAGTCGTTCGCGTTCTTCCACATGGCCAATTGGGATGCCGAAATCGAGTGCTTGCCGACCTGTCGAGAACCCAACGAGGCGCCTCGTCACCCGCCCGTGCACGCAGGGCCGTGGCTCATGAGCAAGTTCCAGTCCACCGTCACCTGACCGAGTCGCCCCCACCACCCGAACTGTCCCGGATAACTCTCAGAACTGAGACTCAGCCTGGACAGTTCGGCCGTTT
>CAZYLX010000050.1:0-10992 GCA_964648595.1 uncultured Acidimicrobiaceae bacterium | reverse complement strand
CTGCGGCTGCGGCTGCGGCAGCTCCGACACCTGCTCCGGCTGCGGCAGCTCCGGCACCTGCTCCGGCGGCCACGGCACCACCGGCAACCGCTCCGCCAGCGACGGCACCACCGGCAACCGCACCACCCGTAACCGCACCGCCGGCGACGGCGCCCCAAGCGACGCCGCCTCCTCGCAGTGAGGCGAGCGGCTGAGATGCAAGCGCACACGTTTCGAGCGATGGGCAGCCCCTGTCGAATTGTCGTCGACGCAGGCTCAGACGATCTCGTCACCGAAGCCCACGACCGCATCGCTCGCCTCGAGCAGCGATGGAGTCGTTTCCTACCAGACAGCGAGGTTTCACACCTCAACGGCAACGCCGGCAACGTCACGATCGTCTCGGCGGAGACCTTCAGCCTGATCTCACGGGCGGTCGAAGCCCAGGCCTTGACCGGAGGCCGTTTCAATCCGCTCATGCTCCTTCAGCTGACTGCGCTGGGCTACGACGCCCCTTGGCAGCAACGAGTCGATGGCGTCACGTCAGGTCGACCGGCCGGTGATCAGCCCCATCCCGCTTCCACCGAACCGATCGACCTCTTTCCGGAGATCAATGCGGTCAGGATCCCGGAAGCGACCGCATTTGACCCCGGTGGTATCGGCAAGGGTTTTGCCGCTGACCTCGTCACGGACTTCTTGATCGAGCAGGGTGCGACATGCAGCTCTGTCGAACTTGGTGGCGACGTGCGAGTGAGCGGTGAACCCTGGCTCGACGCCAGCTGGCGTATCGGTGTCGCAAACCCGTTCGATGGCACGGCGGACATCGCAGCCTTCTCGCCGGCCGGGGGCGCCGTCGCGACGAGTAGCACGATGCGTCGTCGTTGGACCGTTGACGGTGAGCAGCGTCACCATCTGCTCGATCCCGACACGGGTCGGTCGGCGGCAACCGATCTCGTCTCGGTCACCGCCTGCTCGAGCGTTGCCTGGTGGGCAGAAGTCGCGGCAAAGGTTGCTCTCATCGAGGGTTCGAGCGGCGCCATCGACCTGCTTCAGGAGTTCGGCACTCCTGGATTGGTGGTCGCTGCCGATGGAAGTGTGCAAACAACAGCACCCGAGGCCCGAGTTGGGATGGCAAAGGAGTTGGTCAACCAATGAACGAGCAGATCTGGTGGTTCGCAGCACGATCCGGCGGCATTGTCGCGTGGGTTCTCGTCACGCTCTCGGTGTGCTGGGGCCTCTTCCTCTCCACAAAGGCCGCAGCAAAGGCCAGCCAACCGGCGAAACTCCTCGATCTCCACCGGTTCCTCGGCGGTCTCTCGGTCACGTTCACCGGCGTCCACATCGTTGGCCTGGTTGGGGACAGCTACGTCCAATTCGGCTGGCTCGACATCCTCGTCCCGTGGGCTTCGGAGTGGAAGCCAACGGCAGTTGCATGGGGCGTGATCGCCTTTTGGCTCCTGATCGCTGTCGAGCTCACTTCGCTCTTCATGAAGAAGATGCCCCGAGCCGTCTGGCGTCAAGTCCACCGAGCAAGCTTCGGCCTCTACATCTTCGCGACCGTGCACGGCATTCAAGCCGGCAGCGACACCCTCAACGACTGGTATCGAATGGCGATGCTGGCCTCGATCAATGTCGTTGCCTTCCTGACCGTTCTCTTGGTGTTGGCCCATCGGAAGAAGGCGCAACCCAAGGTTGCCGTTGCCTGACGCCGGAATCACGGCAAACGCTGAGGTTGCGTCGTGATTGTCAGGTTGTCTTCTTCACCCAGTTTCGGATCAGCTCGGATGCCCACGCGTAGTGGCTTGACGTTGCTGACGCTGCATAGGACCCGATCGACGTTGTGCCGGTCCAGGGGTATCGCTTCTTGGTGAACAGCTCGTCATCGCTGTACTTGCTGATCAGATCGATGGCCTGCCCCTGCGATGCGTGGAGTCGGTCGATCACGTCGCCCCAACAATCGTCGGCCGTCCGTTCCTGGATGAACGCGTTTAGGGCCGGGGTGTCTGCCCACGTGTAGCCGGCGGCCGGCATTGGCGGCTTCTGTCCCTTCGATCCTTCGGTTTCCCAACCGATGAACATGTGGTGCCACGCGTCGAGGTGTGACAGGAGGTCCTTCACGGACCACTGCTCGCACGCTCCCGGGACCTCGCGGAGGCTGTCGGGAACTGTCGCGACGAGTTCGATGAGTACGGCGTACTGCGTTGCCGCTGCGTCGAGGAGTTCGGCACGGCTCGTTGGTCGAGACACGCCTTCTAACCTTCCGGTCGATGGAATTGGTCTTCTGCTCCGTCGGTCTGGGTCGACCCAATCACGACGACCGGGCAGCTGGCATGGGTCAGCACGTGGTGCAACGTCACGCCTGCGAAGTACCCAGTCATCGGTCCGTCGAGATGCTTCCCGACGACGACGAGTCTGGCCCCCGCACTGGCGTCGACCAGCAGCCGACCGGCGCGCCCGACCTCGACTGAGGTGGACACGCGAACGCCGTTGTCTCGTAGCTCGGATGCGACGAGATCGACCTCGGCCGCGGCCCAGTCCTTCAAGAGCACTGGATCGATGTACGAGGCCATGACCTCGAGGGCATTGTCGACGCCGAAGATCGGGCGGATGTTGACGGCCCGGACGAGACTGACTGTCCAATCGTTGTCTTTCGCGATCGTCGTTGACCAATCCAAAGCTGCTCGAGTGGCCGGCCCATCTCCGACTCCAACGACGACGGGAGCATCGTTGTCGACGGGTGACCAGCTTCCGACGACAACGATGGGACAGGGGCTGAGGCGAAGCAAGCGGTGCGTCACCGAGCCGAGAGCTCTCGGTACACCGGGCAGTCCGCCGTGGGCGCCGACCACGAGGAGATCGGCATGGGCGCCAGCCGCAAATTCGGTCAAGACGTCGGCCGCCGGATGGTCGATCACGTGGAACTGCGGATCGACGCCGCCGAGTCGTTCGGCCGTGAGCCAATCGCGCTCGAGTTCGGCACGTTCGGTTGGCGATTGGCCGGCAGCGACGACGTGAAGCTCGTCCGTTGGACCGGCGTATTCTACCGCCCATGTGAGAGCGGAGAGTGACGACGGTGAACCGTCGACTCCGACAACAATCGTCTGCTGCGTCTCTGATGAATGAGGCGTCATGTCGACTGTGGGACGCGATCAGATGGCGACGCTTCGAGTCGGAGGTCGACGTCGCCACTGGCGGGTGCCGGTGGCGAGCCAACGGGCGTGCTCGGCTCGCTGCCACCCTGGTCGAGGCGGAACGGCGGATAGTCGTCGGTCATCAGCGCCACGTACGCGATCACTCGGTACACCCAACGATTGAATCCGACGATCAGATCGAACAGCGCGATCGGATAGCGACCCGTCACCAGCAACATTACACCGGCAACAAACACCAGGATTCCGAGAACCCCGCCGTCGCTCCCGAGGTCGAAGGCGAACCAGTCGCCATCAAGGGCGAGCCAACGGAACGACGTCCCGACCAGCAAGCCGACGATCAACAGGTGAGGAATGGCGAGGAACCACTTGACAAGAACCAATCCCCTTGACAGTCGCTCGGGGTATGAGATGTCCAGTCGGGCGGGGTCAGCAGGATCACCATGCAGCGCGAACGGCGGATACCGATCGGTGCCGATGCCACCTGTCGTCGCGTAGTGACTGACCCGCCAGGTCCAGCGCAACACTCCGACATTGAAATCGAAGATGCCCCGCGGATACCGGCCGGTGAAGAGGATGGACACGGCGGCGACGAGCGTGAGGACGACGAAGGAGAGCCAAAGGAAGGCGAGCACGATGAAGTGGGGGATCGCCAGGATCCACTTGACCAGCCACAGCCAGCGGGACAGCTCCGGGTCGAGCACAGCCTCGATCGTGACCGGGTGCGGCTGCTGGGCCGACGATTCGGCGGCACCGACCACACCCTGCCCACTCGTGATCGGGGGCGGAGGTGAAGGTGGTGGCGGAGTGTCGGCCGCGGCGCCGGCAGCTCCAGCAACGATGAAGGCAACGGCCACTGCGGTGAGAATCGTGCCAGCACCGAGCATCAGAAGAGCGAGCGGGAGCACGAATCCCGCCTTGGCGCCGACGTTCACGTCGGCTGAGACACCAGGGCTGCCGTCCGCGTTCATCACCACGGCGGCCCAGCGTCCCGTCGTGGCCTCCCAGTCCAATTGTTGTGTCCCCGAGCCGAATGCCGACGCGGTCCAGAATCCCTCATCGGCCGGTGGTGCGATGGTCGATCTCCCGGCGCGTGATCGATACACCGGCTCGAGGCCATCACGCAGTTCGATGATTTCATCGTGCGCTATGCCGGCCAGGTAGGCATCGACGTCTGACTCCCTGGCGATGCCGATGAAGACGTCGCGGGTGCCGTCGGCGCTTGTTGCCCGGAGCCGTACATCGGCGTCGAGGGCGTCGAGCACCCAGTCTGGAGAGCCGGGATCCGCGGTCAACGTGAGATCCTCGGCCGTGATCGCGACAGTTTCGGTGGAGAGCCGGTCAAGGGTGACGTCGAAATAGCCGTCGTCGCCGCGTCCGAAGGCATACCCCAGACCGAGGGCACCGCCGCCGAGGAGAAGTGCGATCGCTGGGAGTACCAGCAAGCAACCGATCACAAGAGCGATGATCCGTCCCGGGCGCATGATTGGTTCCTCTCGACGTGCCAGCACCCCCATCTTGAGATCTCAAGCCGACGCGTCACAGAGTCCAAAGGCCCGCAGCGTTCTCGATCGACCCCCATGCCGCTCGCCGTGCCGATGTGGACGCCATCGTCCTTGCCGAGGCCTTTCGTCCCTGGCCGGCAGCGCCGACCGTCTTCGAGCATGGAGGAGCGCCCCGTCATTGCGGAATCGAGCCGAGGAGTACACCATGAGGTCCATCGTGATCTACGAGTCGATGTTCGGGAACACACATGTCGTCGCTGACGAGATCGCGGCTGGCCTTTCCGAGATCGGGGATGTGCAGGTCAGCTCGACCCGGACAGCGTCTCTGGATCTCGCCCAGGCGGATTTGGTCGTTGTCGGAGGACCAACGCATCTCCATGGCATGACATCGAAGAAGAGCCGTCTGGCCGCTGTCGACACCGCCGAAGAAGACCCAACGCTCGATCTCGACGACGAAGTCGGGGGCCCAGGCCTGCGTGAGTGGTTCAAAGACATCCCGGATGGCGACGGTCGATTCGGCGCTGCTTTCGACACCCGCATCGACAAAGCCGAGATCGTGAGCGGCTCGGCTGCCCGGGGAATCGCTCGACGACTCCGGCGGCGGGGCTACCAGGAACTCTTGGAGCACGAGAGCTTCGTGCTCGAGGGGAACGGGCCGGTGTCGGAGTCCGAGGCTGAGCGGGCTCGGCGCTGGGGACAGCTGCTTGCTGCCCAATGCCGGGCGCTCCACATCCTGTGACCGACAGACCGGTCGTTCTTGTTGCCCATCGCGCCGGGAATGATCCGGCAATGGCGAAGGTCGCCGCGACCGTTGCCGACATGGTCGAGCTCGACGTGCACCTCTTCCGTGGCCGCGCCGAGGTCAGGCACAGCAAGGCAATCTGGCCTACGTCGCGTCTCTTCGAGGGGTGGCACCTTCTTCCCCGGTCGACCAGTCGACCGCCTCTGGCTTGGGTGCTCGAGGCTCTGCCTATAGAACAGCGACTTTGGTTCGATCTCAAGGGCCCTGATCCGAGATTGACACGCCCTGTCGTCGAGCAACTGGCGGGCCGGGACGAGGTTTGCGTTTCCGCCCGCTCGTGGTGGCTTCTCGCGCCGTTTCGCTCCGTCGGATCCGTGCGGACCTTTATGTCGGTCGGCGCTGCGTGGCAGCGTCCACTGGCTCGCTGGTGCGTTCATCGCGGGTGGAGCAACGGAATCGTCATGCATGAGCAGTTGGCGACGGCTGACTTTGTCGGGCAGTTGCCCGCCGCGGCGTCACTCGTTGCGTGGGCTGTCGCTGATGTCGGCCGTGCAGTCGAGCTCGCCGGCATGGGCTTTGACGGGCTGATCATCGACGACCTCGACCTGATTCGCGAGGTCCGCGGCTTACTGGACGCTCAGGCTCGATAAGCTCACCGAACTGTGTGAGCTCGGGTTTCGTCATCTCGGCGAATCGTTGCACCGAACCTCGCTCGACATCGCGCCGGCTTGCGGCGTATCGAGGAGATGATCTGTGCACCACCCTGTCGTGATCCCGAATGTGCGCGCCGTAGCGCGTCACGCCGCACCGAAAGTCATTGAAGGCAAGATCGTGCCGCTTCTGCTGTTCGTCACGTTCCTGGAGGTGTTCGGCAACGTCTGGGCGTTGATGATCGCGCTCACCTGGTCGTTGGGGACGATTGCCATTCGATTGGCGACGGGTCGCCGCGTTCCTGGCCTGATCGTCTTGAGCGCCGCCGCATTGATCGGCAAGACGATCGCCGTGCTGATCACCGGTTCGATGCTCGTCTATTTCCTGCAGCCGACGGTGACGACGGTGATCGTCGGAATGACGTTCCTCATCTCGGTTCCGTTGGGGAACCCGCTCGCTCAGAAACTGGCGTGTGATGTCTTCCCGTTCGAGGACGACACCCGGTCACACCCGTTGATGCAGCAGTTCTTCGTTCGGCTTTCGGTGCTCTGGTCCTTCACAAGCCTCGTGAACGCTTCGGTGACGGTGTGGCTTCTGCTGACGCAGTCGGTGACAACGTTCGTTCTGATCAAATCGATGCTCGGCCCTGCCACTGGGATCGTGACCGTGGCGTCGATGTTCCTCTGGCTCCGGTTGGATCTCCTGCGAAGCGGGACGCCCCTGGTCTGGGCCCGGGCCTGAATCAGCCTGCTCGTTTGGCGTCTTTCACGCTCGCTGCAGGATTGCCCATGCCCTTTCGTGGAGCGAGGTCGCTGAGGTTCGGTCGACGTTGCCATGAATCGCCTCGTCGACCAGGCTGTTGCTGCGAGCAACGTGCCGGAACGCTGTAACGAGGCGATCGACGCCAGCCAGGACAATCGGAACGTCCGGTGCGACGGCTCGACCCAGCGCCTGGTCGACCAGGCGGAGGAAGCGATCGGCATCGGCCTGATTGTCGGAACCCTGGCCGTGGAACGACGCGGTCACGTTGCCTGAGCCAACGCGTCCACCGGCATGGCTTTGGAGCTGACGCTCACGATCGTCGAGACCCAATGCTTCATCGAGACTCACCGGCAGGACCGCGGGGTCGTCCTCGACCAGCGTCTGCTGGTCACCTCGGAGGAGTCGCACGTGCTGCAGGCTCAGGGCCAGTACCGCGAAGGGTTGATTTCGGTCGGCCTGGGAACGAAGCACTTCAACCTCGGGGGACGCGGTCACCGTCACCTCGGGTTGGCAGGAATCGGTGAGCCGGAACGTTGTCAGATCAGTCGGCGACAGAAAGACAGCCAGTCCGTTGTGTTGGGTCGCCCAGAACGATTTGTCGCCCAGCAGGACCGTGCCTCGCTCGGCGAAGGACGTCACGCCGCGAGGTTTCGTGCCTCTGGCCTCGAGGGTGGTGACTGCCTCGGCCATGAGGTTCTTGAATTGAGTCTTGGCTGACGTGTTGGGCCCGGCTCGCTCGGTTGGCAGGTAGATCGAAATCCACGGGCCATCCGTTCGCTCGGCCAGCTGGTCGACACTCTTCGAGTCGATGCGATCGATCATGAGAAACGCTCCTTTTTTGAGGTGAAAGCTCAGACCTCTGCTCCGATGATCCACTCGGTTTCTCCGTGAGTAGCAGAGTCTTTTGGCCTCGCCCTGCCGGAGAGCCGAGGTCTCAGCGAGTTCCGCGATACGAAGCAAGCGTCTGGGCGTAGTTCGACCGCTCGAAGGCCTGTGGGTTGGGTACGGCCTTCTGGCTGAGACTTCCGCGTGCTTGGTTTGTCGAGTCGTAGCCGCGATCGGTGAACCACTGCGTTGTCTGGCCCAACACCGATGCCACGTGTGATGGACCGTTCTCGAGGAGTGCAGAGGTCATCATCACGACGTCGGCTCCGGCGAGAAGGCACTTGATGACGTCATCGGAGGAATGAACGCCGGTGGTTGCTGCCAGTGAGCACTGCAGTTGGCTCCGGAGAATGGCCAGCCAACGAAGCACGAATCGAAGCTCGTCGGAGGTGCTGAGCGTCAGATGGGGGGTGACGGTGAGGTTTTCGAGGTCGATGTCTGGCTGGTAGAAGCGGTTGAACAGGACCAGCGTGTCTGCACCGGCGTCGACCATTCGTTGAGCCATGTTTGCAATCGAGCTGAACTGCGGCCCGACCTTCACCGCGAGGGGCACGTCGATGGTCGATCGGACGTCGGAGATGAGCTGCAGATGATGATCCTCGATCTCGCTACCAGTGATCCGTGGATCGGCTGCTACTCGATAGATGTTGAGCTCGACTGCTGCTGCTCCCGCGTCCTGGAGAACGGCGGCAACACTCGTCCAGCCGCCCGGTGTTGTGCCATTCAAGCTCGCGATGACGGGGACGCTGAGCGCGTCAACCGCTTGTTCCACCAACGCCACATAGTGGTCGGGACCGGCGGTCAGATGCTGAAGCTGCGGTGCGTGCCCGGACACGGCTTCGGCGCCGACGTCGCTGCCATCGAATCCATCGATGAAGAGAGCGTCGTGTTCGATCTGTTCTTCGAACAGCGATGGCAGCACGACGGCGCCGACCCCAGCCTCTTCTAGTCGTCGAAGATCAGCGATGCGCCCGGTCATCGGTGAGGCCGAGGCAACGATCGGGGTCGGCAACGCCAGACCCATGTAGCTGGTCGCGAGATCGACCGGGACGTTGTTGGTGGTCGTCATGTTGTTTCCTCCGTCTCTGTCTTCTCGGCGCCTGCTGGCTCTGTCTTCTCGTGCTCATCGTGCTCGTCGAGTTCGGTGTAGACGGCGACTCGTTCGACGTTCACCATCTGTTCGTACAGATGCCAACGGTTGTCGATGTCGGTTTGGGCTGCATCGAACAGTCTGTCGGCGGCTTCCGGGTCGGATCGTTGCAGCGATGCGAATCGGCCTTCCATTCGTGCGAATTCTCGGAAGGGCTTCGTTGGAGGCCGGGAATCCAGGTGGAGCCCGTGATCCCCGGACTGCTCACGAGCGGGATCAAACCGGTAAAGGGGCCAGTATCCGGTCTCGCTGGCAAGCTTCTGGTGGTCCATCATCTTCGTCATGTCGATGCCGTGGGCGATGCACGGGCTGTAGGCGATGATCAGAGATGGGCCGTGATGGGCCGCAGCCTCGTCGAAGGCTTTGATTGTCTGCGTCATGTTCGCGCCCATCGCGATCTGTGCGACGAAGACGTTGCCATAAGCCATCGCCAGCATCCCGAGATCCTTCTTTGGCCCGGCCTTGCCTCCGGTCGAGAACTTGGCCACTGCGCCGCGGGGCGTTGCCTTGGAGGTTTGGCCACCGGTGTTCGAGTACACCTCGGTGTCGAGCACCAAGATGTTGACGTCGGCGCCTGAAGCGAGGACATGATCGACGCCGGAGAATCCGATGTCGTACGCCCAGCCGTCGCCGCCGACAATCCAGACGCTGGTCCGAACGAGATGATCAGCCAGCGAGTCGAGTTCCTTCGCCGAACTGTCGGTTCGACCGCTGAGGCACTGTCGAAGCTCTTCGACTTGGCGTCGTCGGTTCGCGAGTCCAGCCTCGTCGGTCGGTGATGTGGTGAGGAGCTCCGCTGCGAGTGGCCCGAGCTCAGCGGCGTGCTGCTCGAGGAGGGTGTGGGCTCGGCTCTCGTGACTGTCGAGGGCGAGGCGCATTCCGAGACCGAATTCGGCGTTGTCCTCGAACAGGGAATTCGCCCACGCCGGCCCCCTGCCCTCGGCATTGGTCGTCCACGGTGTCGTCGGCAGGTTCCCGCCGTAGATCGAGGAGCAGCCTGTGGCATTGGCGATGACCGTTCGATCGCCGAACAGCTGGCTGAGGAGTTTCACGTATGGCGTTTCGCCACATCCAGCGCAGGCCCCCGAGAACTCGAACAAGGGTTGGGTCAGCTGGGATCCCTTCACGGTGGCGAGCCGCAGCTTCGCCCGATCGGCCTCGGGGAGCTGCTCGAAGAACGCGAAATTCTCCCGCTCATCGATCGCATGATCACCGACGGGCTCCATGTTGATAGCCCGGTGCTTCACCTCGGACTTGCTCTTCGCAGGACAGATGTCGACGCACACGCCGCAGCCCGTGCAGTCATCGGGTGCGACCTGGATGGTCATCCGATCGCCCTCGGGACCCTTCCAGACCTTGGACCGGAATGAGGTCGGCTGTTGGGCGAGAGCGTCATCGGCCATGACCTTCATTCGGATCGCGGCGTGAGGGCAGACAAGGGCGCACCGACCGCAGTCGATGCAGATCTCGGCATCCCAGATTGGGATCTCGATGGCGATGCTGCGCTTCTCGAGTTTGGATGTGCCGGTGGGGAAGGTGCCGTCGACCGGGAGGGCGCTGACAGGGAGGAGATCACCCTCACCGGCCAAGAGCACCTCGAGCATCGACCGCTTCTGGGCAGCACCGACGACACTCGGAGTGATCGGTTCGGCAGAGTCGGGGATGGCGACTTCTTGCAGCGCCGCCACGGCGCGATCGATCGCGGCGACGTTGCGATCGACGATCACTGCGCCTTGGCGACCATAGGAACTCGAGAGGCGCACCTTGATGGCGGCCAGCGCTGTCTTGGTCTCGAGCAGGTCGGTGAGGGCAAAGAAGCAGGCTTGGAGGACCGTGTTCACGCGGCCAGCGATGCCGGCTTCTCGAGCAATGGTGTCGGCATCGATGGTCCACACGCTCAGACGTTTCTCGATGATCTGATGCTGAACTGTCGCCGAAAGGTGACGCCAGACGTCGTCGGCCGAATGGGGAGTGTTCAGGAGCAAGATGCCGCCCGGGCGACAGCGAGCGACCACATCGGTGCGTTCGAGGAGGGAGAACCGATGGCAGGCAACGAAGTCGGCTTCGGCGATGAGGTACGTCGAGGTGATCTGCTCGGCGCCGAATCGAAGGTGGGACACGGTCATCGCCCCGGACTTCTTGGAGTCGTAGACGAAGTAGCCCTGAACGGCG
>CAZYLX010000049.1:0-11003 GCA_964648595.1 uncultured Acidimicrobiaceae bacterium | reverse complement strand
GCCCGAGGTCGAACGGAAGAACGCCCACTCGCTCATCGCTGTCTTGCCGAGGATCACTGCGCCAGCCGCCCGCAGGCGAGCCGCAGTCGTCGAATCTTCGATCGGCATCGACGTCACCATCGCCAACGAGCCTGCACTGGTCAGCATCGCGTCCGCGGTGTCGATGTTCTCCTTCAGCAGAATCGGGATCCCATGAAGCGGACCCCGCGTCGTGCCGCCTCGCCGCTCGTCATCGAGCAACTCGGCGATCGACCTGGCATCGGGGTTGATTTCTACGACCGATCGAAGCACGGGGTCGATGGCGGCAATACGGTCGAGATACGCGTCGACGATCTGGGCCGCAGTGCGGTGGCCCGACGACATCAGCTCCTGCAGCCCCGAGATGGATTGTTCGACGATCCACGACATGGATGGTTCCCTTCACCTGACGATCAAGGTCAGTACAGCCGTTCCGCCTCGTCGTTGATGATGATCTCCTGCATCTCATCGACCGAAATCGACAGATCGCCGTGTTTCACCATCGTCTCGGCAAGCAACAGATCCGGAGTGGCATCATCGATGGTCCTGCCATCAGCGGACCACAGCTCGGAACGGATGATGCACTTCGCGCAATGGAAGAACGCTGTGGTCAACTCGACGACGAGGGCGAGCTCTGGGGCCCTTCCGTTGACCGCCATCGACTCGCGAAGCTCGGTGTCCCGCACGATCGTGGCTCGGCCTCTCACCCGCAGGGTGTTCTTCGTCCCCGGGATCAAGAAGATCAACCCGACGAAGGGATGCTGCACGATATTGACGAAGGTGTCCGCTCGATGATTCCCGAGACGATCGGGTATCGCAAGCGTCCGCTCATCGAGGACTCGCACGAATCCGGGGGGATCACCCTTCGGCGAGACATCGATGGATCCCTGCCCGTCGCTCGATGCGATCAGCACGAACGGCGAACGAGCGATGAAGTCCCGGCAGTAGTCGTCGAACTCGGTGACCTCCTTCGCTGTCACCAATTCGCTCGGTGGCGCAATGACTCCTCGCAGCTCGTCCATCGTCGTGATCGTGTCGGCAAACTCCATCCCAGGGACCCTATGGCACGGAGCTCGTTCGGTTGTGAAAGCCGAGGCAGCAGCAGTTCAGCGGAGGCGATCACGCGACGAGCGATCGGGCGATCTCGGAAACGTGACGCAGGTCTGTTCCGCAGCAGCCACCGAAGACGTTCATCCATGGCAGGGCATCCTTCAGCTGGCGGCAGCTCGCGGCGAGTTCGATCGGGTCGCCATCGTTCAAGACCTCGCACTCGTCCAGTCATGCCTGCCGACGCCCCATCTGGCCGGAGAGTTCTGGGGCGCATGGTGCTGTCGGCTCGAACCGGTACTGGGAATCACACTCGCATGCGGGTGGGCTCGTCAGGACCTCGCTCCTTCGGCCGCCGGTTTTGGTGCGGCTTCGGGCGGCCTGGTGAGCCGTGCCGCGTCGAAGGCCAGTGGGATCGCATAGAAGATCACGAACCCAAGACCGGACAGCGACGCGAACTGCCACGCCGCTCCTGCGAATCCACCTTCATCGTCAAGCCCGCTCGCACCTCCCAGAGAGCCGATGACAACAAGGGCCAGCGTCATGCAGACCAGGCCGACGACCAGTCTCGCCAGGCGCTGCCGGACATTCCTCGCGTTGGATAGTCCTCCCCGATCGGCAAGCAGGACAAGGCCGATGGCTGTGCCGGCAAAGATCCCGCTGGTCGACCCGAGGTCGGTCACATCGACGGGATCGAAGGGTTCACTCTCATCGATCTGCCCCGCCACGTTCCGCTCCCACTCGGGCTCCACCTCGAAGTCATCGAGCGCCGCCGCGCTGAGCGCACCAGCTCCGATCACTACCGCTGTCGCTACCACCACCAAACCCAACCGACGCTGCAACGGCATCGATTCGAACCAAGCGAGGAAGGGTCGTTCATAGTGCACGAACACGAAGAGCAGCAGTGCACCGACAACCCAGCCGGCAAGCACTTGCGAAGGAAAATGGGCTCCCAAGTAGATGCGGGACAGCCCGATCATGACGGCGACTACACCGAAGACGATCCACGCCCACGTTCGCCTCACCCGAAGAGGAATGATCAACCACGCAAAAGCGCCCACCGAGTGCCCTGACGGCATTCCGAATGCCGTTGAACCCTCGCCGATCGAACGCACCCCGCTCGACACCCAGAAGGGTCGGGGCGCGTTGAACGCCCTCTTCAGGACCTCGTTCACCGAGCCGGCGGCAAACGTGAAGAGCGCCATGCGCTGGCCTACCCCGCTGTCGACAGACCAGAAGACCACCGCAACGAACAACACAAAGACCAACGGGTTCCCCAACTGGCTGAAGAACACCATGATCGCCTCGGGCCAGCTGCCGAGATCCTGGAACCACTCGACCACATCGAGCTCAGACGCTTCGTCGATCATGGCCCTGCTTTCTGATTTCTGCTGACGGCTGCGCCCGGCAAGCAGCCGACGCTAGCCCACTGCTCGTGAAGCGTCCGGTGTGTGGGTCCAAAGTGCGATGGAAAGATGAGCCGGTTCACCCGCTGAGTTCAGTGGTCCGACCTCCCTGAGGATCACGTACCCTCGGCCATGATCATTTGATGGACGACGACCTCCGCACCGCCAAGCCGCCCCTGCGGCCTGTACCGCTCGCTCGATGGCTGTGGCAACTGACCAAAGACGTCTTGGAGGAGTACCGCCGTGACGGCATGGGTGATGTCGCGGCCTCGATCACGTTCTGGACGATTCTCTCAGTCCCGGCAGCAGTGCTTGCCCTCGTCAGTCTGCTCAGCTCGCTCGGGGTGCTCGTCGGCGCATCGTCGGCGCATGACGTCGAGAACGAGGTGAAACAGTACGTCAACGACACCTTCGCGAACTCAGAGACGCTCAACGGAACGGTCGCTGAGTTGTTCAATACTTCCAGCGCAGGGATCGCGACTGTCGCAACGATGTTGGCATTGTTCACGCTGTCGCGTGCCTTTGCCGGGCTCATTCGCGCCCTCGATATCGCCTATGAGGTGGACGAGGGGCGTCCGTGGTGGTTCTTGCGGATGGTGGCGATCGGGCTGGGTGTCGGGACGGTTTTGGTCGTAGCTGCCGGCGCCACGCTCCTCGCCATCCTCCCGTCGCTGCCATACGACGGCGCCCTCCGTTTGCTGACCGCACCCAGTGTCCTGTTCGCCCTTGTCATGTGGGCTGCGACGGTGTTCCACATCGGGCCGAACCATCACACGCCATGGCGCTACGACCTTCCTGGCGCGGTGGTCACAACAACCGGTTGGGTCGTGGCGTCGCAGGGATTCGCTTCCTACATTCGTGCGTCGGGCCAGGGCAACCAATTGCAAACGAGTGTCGGTGCGATCGTCCTGGCACTGAGCCTCATGTATGTGTTGAGCATCGTTCTCCTTCTCGGCGCAGAGCTCAACGACGTCCTCGCCCGCCGAGCCGGTGTGGTTCGACAAGCTCCGTCGATCACGGCTCGAGCGAGATTCTGGCGCGAACGGCTGGACTCTCACCGAACCAAATGACCCGGCGAACGTTGCGTGCTCGATAACCTCGGGCGCGTATGACTCCAGAAGACTCCGGATCCGTTGAGGACCTCCATGACAGGATCGAGATTCTCGAAGAGGAACTCGAGGAGGAGTTGGAGGAGAAGGCAGCTCATCCCCTGGAGCTCTTCTTCGACCTGGTCTTCGTGTTCGCCATCACCCAGGTCGTCTCACTGGTTGTCCACGATCTGACCCTCGCCGGCATACTCCGCGGCGCATTGATCCTTGCGCTGATGTGGTGGGCTTGGACGAACTGGACATGGACGACCAACGTCGTCAACCTCGAGCCCCGAATCATCCGGGTGGCCATACTCGCTTCGATGCTTGGCGTGTTCGGCATGGCATTTGCCGTTCCGACAGCCTTCGAGGGAAATGGCGAGTGGTTGGCGCTCGCTTATCTGATGGTGAGAGCAATAGCTGCCGTGGTGTTCGTAGTTGGGACCCGTCACGAGCCCGACGAATTGAGGGCGGTTGTTTCGTACCTGCCCATATCACTCGGTGCCACTGCGATTGTCGTGGTTGGCGGGTTGGTAGGCGGCGAGGCGCTGCAATGGATTTGGCTCGGCGCGCTCACGTTGGAGCTCGTCGCCACGGCTTTCGCTGGGCAGGTCGACTGGAAGGTGGATGCTGGCCACTTCGCCGAGCGGCACGGGCTGATTCTCATCATCGCGATGGGCGAGGGAATCATTGCCGTCGGGATCGCTCTCGAAGGAGCGGAGATCGACACGTCGCTCGCATTGCTGCTGGCCGTCGGCCTTTCGGGGGTGTGCGCCATGTGGTGGGCCTACTTCGATCGGACCCAGGAGGTGATGGAGTCCGCCATGCGGCTGGCCGATGTTCGTGAGACCGGACACATCGCCCGCGACGTGTACTCGCTGCTTCACTATCCGATGGTGGCCGGCATCGTGGCCTACGCGGTCGCTCTCGAAGAAGCGTTCTTGCACCCCGACGACCCGATGGAAGACGTGGTTGCCGTGCTCTTCATCGCCGCTATTGGCATGTACCTCCTTGCCCAGGCTGTTGCGGTCTGGCGTTGCTGGCGCACTTACCTCTACGAGCGTGTCATCGGCGTGGGGGTCATTGCGCTGCTGGTGGGCGTCTGGGACGGGGCGGCCAAAGACGTCGTTCTCGTGTCCACCGCCGTTCTCATTGCCACCCTGACCGCCGAATATTGGCGATTCCGGGCCAGAATCCGAGGCGAGGTTCCCGACCCCGAGACCATCGCCGCCTAGAACGGACCGGCAGCACCGAAGTAGCGCTGCAGTGTGCGGTGCCAGTGGTTTGCCGGCAACGAAGGCTCGAGTACTGCGAGCGTCGTGCAGTACTTGCTGATTCTGGCCGGGCGAACCCCGAGAGCCCACAGAGCTCGATCGAACGGGGTTGCTCGACCTGCGGATTTGCACTCAACGACAACGTTGCCCTCCAGGTGCACAACTCGCCCGTCGGGAGCGGTCGCCGTGAGGCCGTGGTCGACGGTGTAGCGGGCACGGTGGTCGAGATCGACGATAGTCGTGCGGTCGAACCTCGTGGTCACGGTTTCAGCGAGACGGTCGGCGACATCGGTCATCACCGAAGAATCGACGAATCCGCGCATCGCTGCATCGAGCTGTCGTCGACCACGGCCGGGATCGAGGTCGAGGCGGTCCTTCGCTGTCTTCCCCCGGGGGTCCTTTCGTTTCACCTCGAGCATCGCCGTGTCGGAGTCGACATAGGTCCGAACGCGCACCTTGAACCGACGTGGTCGGCGGTAAGCCGTATCGAGATACAGCCGTCGTTCCGGCGTGTCGAAGTAGACCGTCTCATACCGGAAGTGGCGCAGGCCATCGATCTCGAGCACTGCCGTGTTCGTTGCGAGGGCCAGCGTGTCCAGCAGTTCGACACCCACGAGGTACTTGCGATCCACTCGCGTCTGAAGATCGGCCGTCTCGAGAACATCGTCGAGCGAGACCGGCGGCAATGCAGCGATCGCTCCTCCGAACCCAAACCCGGGCTCGCTCATCAGGTGCGCTCGGAGGAGTCGGTCTGATCACCCAGGAGGTCGTAGCGGACGTCGACGACCGTGGTGTCGTTGACCAAGTTCAACCGTCGCACCTTTATACGACGAACCCGTGCGCCGAGCAGGGCTTCGAGTCGAGCCTTGAGGTCGTCCTCACTCGTGTAGGCCGCGTCGAGCGTCACTGTTTGGGTTCGGGTCTTTGCGAAAAGGCGGGGATGGTCACCGACGAAGAGCGCAAGGAGGATCGAAACCATGAGCGTTGGCGTCAACCAACCCGGATCGACGGTGATCCCTCCGAGGAGGCCCAAGGCAAGGGCCGAGAAGTAGTACGCCACCTCTTCCTGATCGAGTTCTTGGGAACGAAGGCGGATGATCGACAGCACACCGAACAGGCCAAGTCCCAGCCCAGCGGTCACGGTCGACTCGGACAGCACCGTCGCGACGGCAAGGACGCCGATGTTGATACCGAGAATCGCGACAACCATGTCTCGCCGACGATGGCGCGGGAAGTAGAGCCCAAAGGCGAGGACGAGGACGGCAACGAGATCGGCAGCGATGAGTTCGGCGTGCGACATTTCAGGACTCCTGGCGTGAAGGTTCGGCCGCAATATCGGCCAGTAGTTGGTCGACAGATGTATTCCATTCGACAACGTCGGGTGCGTCATCGTGCTGCGCCGCTGCTTCTGCGACGTGCGGTGCAATCTGCTCGCGCCATGCTTCGACGTGGGCAGCGACAGATTCGATCGCGAAAGGTCCGCTTCGGAAGTCGTTGTCGATCCGCTCGAACTCGTCGTCGAGAAGCGCCCACGCTGCCACCAACGGATCGCAGCCGGCGGAGCGCTGCGACAAACCGAAGGCGCCAAACGGGAAGGGCTCGCAGTCGTTGCTTGTCTCACCGAACGCATCGGGAATCGCGGTGACCGGATTCAGCTCGTCGGGAGTCCAACCCTGCAGGGCGTTGTCGAGGTCCCAAGGGATGATGTGCACGCGACGCGAAGCCGGTTCTTCGTAGAAGTAGAAGTTGTGCGGTTCGCACGGACCGCCGATGCAGTACCAGTGGAACGGCCCATCGTCGTGATGGATCGCCCGATCGACAACTGCGTAAGCAACAAAAGCTTCGAGGTCCGTCCATTCCGACAGCACCCCGCGTGCAGCCTCTTCGTCGGTCGCTGCATCGGCATCGAGGAGCTCGCTGGCGAACGACTCCATGATCTCAGACGAAGGGTCCTCGTCCTCGTTCGTCCGTAGCCCGGCGAGGAGTTGGAAGCTCGGACGGGTGTTTCCATTCGCTCCGAATGGCCACACCTCCTTGTAGAGGTTGCCTTTGCCGTCATCGAACCGATTCCGCGTGAACCGGCCATCGATCTGCTCGACCACCGCGAACACACCGACGAACTCGCCGTTGATCACCACGCGGGCGTGCGTCGCGCGTGGTGCCGCGACCCCTGCCTCGGCAAAGAGGAAGTACGACAGTCGGTCGCGCATCAGCGATGTGTCGAGGTTCATGGAGTGCAGTTGGATTCTGCGTTGACCGAAGAACTCGGTGTCCGCCCCGTTCCAATTGATCTTCAGTTTCAGCGATTGCTTCGTGCACGTCTTCGCGCCCGATGGTTGAAACGGCTGCGGGCCGGCTGTGCAGCCGAGGAAGGCGCCGACCGAGCCCTTGTAGCGGATACCGATCGCATCGAGCCGTTCACCGGCAAACAGCAAGCTGCCCTCGACGTACTCTTCTGCCGCGGGATTGGCGTCGAGCTCTGCAAGCGCAGCTTCTGGGAGTTCGATCTCGAAGGTGTGAACGACGTTCTGGTCAAACAGAACGTCCGCACTTTCCGTTTGGTAGCGACGTTGAACGCCCGCCGATTCGTCCTCCGACTGCTCTTCAGCCTTGATCGCCTCCGCAGCAACCGATTCGGTGGAGGCTGGGTCGGAGTTCGCGCCAATGGTCGTCGCCGAGTCGCCCACTCCAGAGCTCGAACAGGCTGCGGCGAGGACCGCAAGTGCGATAGCGATAGCGCCGATCCGACATCTATGTTTCACCCCATCACGCCCCTCGGCCACGCCGTTCACTGGCGCCAACGTAGTCGGGCGAAGCTGAGGCCCCGGCCTGCCTGGCGCTTGTGTGGCGGACGAATCGCGGATGGCGAGCACGCTGGCCACAACGCTCGATCGACGTGACGCGGCACCCCAACCCAAGGCGATTGAGATAGGGACCATCATCTAGGCCGAGCAGCCGAAGGAGTTCGCGAACCGAATTGCCACCTAGTGGGAAGCAGCGACAGTGGACACGACTCCTGCATGATCGCGATCCCACTACGTTGTCTCTGACCCGAGGAGCGACGTGGAATACACCATTCATCCCGAGCTGCCCGCCGTAGACATTCAAAGGGCGAGAGCTTGGTACAAGGCCACGCTCGGTCTCGACCCGGTCACGGTCGACGGAGAGCCAGTCCCGGCAGATGCCGACGACGATGAGTTGCTGTACGACACCGGCACCGCAACGTTCGGCGTGTACCAGTCTCGGCATGCCGGCAATAATCTGGCGACCGCCGCGAGGCTGGTGACCGACGACTTCGATGCCGCCCACGCGGAACTGCTCGCCAATGGGGTCATCTTCGAGGAGTATCCCATCGAAGGGAATTTCGATAAGGACGAACACTCCATGTTCACTATTCACACCCGCCACGTGCCATCGCAGCGGGTCATGTCGATTCAACGACGTCTCTACGGATCCGAGACCGATGCATTCGTCACCGAGGCCAAAGCGGCGTTTGCCGCCCAGCTCGATGGGTTGGAGCCCGCAGGACCCTTCACTCTTGTGTTCCACGGCATCGTCGATGCCGACAACGACGGACCGATCGAGGCAATGCTCGGTTGCTCGAACGAGATGCAACCAACCGAACTCATCGGCGTTCATACAGAGCCTGCTCATGATGAGGCCTACACCATCATCACGAAGGCTCAATGGGGCTTCCCTGCGATACTCGCGGCGTACGACGCCGTCGCCTGTTCGCCCGAGTCCGCCGCCAGACCCGGCAGCCCGCTGTCGTGCCGAGAGGTCTATCTCGCCGAACCAGACGAGATCAACAACGATGAGTTCATCTGCGACATCGCGTTTCCGCTCACGTAGCGGGCCGCGAGATGGCTCCGAAAGGGCCCGTCGCCGAGACCGCCATCTCTCGTCGAGGAGGAGTGCGACCGCGTTGGCCAGTGCGGTGAGCCGTTTGCGGTAGGTCTCTGTTGACCGATTGTCGAATCTGAGGCCGATCGCCGACAGGGTCGCTAGGTCGATGATTGCCTCGAGGATCGAGGCATCGACGGAAGCGCTGCTGGAGCCGCTCGATCTCGTTCCGAACCCACACAACGCTGACGCGACAACCCCGCCACAGAATCTTCAGCAGTTCAATTCGACGGTTCTTTCTGCGAGAATCACGTGGTGTCCGAAATGCTCTCGATCGCGGTCGCCCAACCGGAGTCGGCCCTCCACGATGTCGACTTCAACGCACGTCGCCATGCCAACGCGATCCTGTCCGCCGGGACGCGCGTCGTGGTCTTCCCCGAGCTGTCTCTCACCGGCTACGCGATGAATGTCCGACCCGTCGATCTCGACGACGCCAGGCTGGATCCGATCATCACCGCGTGCCGCGACACGAACACGATCGCGCTGGTTGGTGCGCCTACTCGTGATGGCGAGGGTGGAGTCCACATTTCGACCCTGCGGGTCGATGCGCAACAGGTGTCCATGGCGTACAACAAGATTTGGCTCGGCGGGGAGGAGATGGCGTTCTTCACCCAAGGGCAGCGCCCGTCTGTCACCGTCGTCGATGATTGGCGACTCGGCCTTGCGATCTGCAAAGACACCGGTGAAGCCGAACACGCCAGAGCGACAGCTGAGCTCGGCATCGATGCGTACGTCGCCGGAGTGTGCGAGACCGAGGACGATCACCGCGTGCAAACAGAACGAGCAGTTCGCGTGACCCGAGACCACGGCGTGTGGGTCGCCGTAGCAAGCTTCGCTGGCCCAACGGGCGGCGGTTTCGATCAAACCGCTGGGCGCTCGGCAATCTGGCGACCCAATGGCACGAAGGCCGTTGAGGCCGGCCGCACATCCGACGAACTTGTACGGGCCGACCTCTCACGAAGCCGAAGCGATGACAATCGATCCGGCTGAAACCATCACCGTCACGATCGTCGCCATCGACCCGCCATTCGGCACCCAAGAGGAGTTCTGTTCGCCCTCCAACCGAAACGAGGTGTCGAAGCCTCGATCGCCGCAGGGGTGACCGCTTTCTCTACCTGTCGTGGGGCCTGCCAGATCAGACAGAGCCGTTCAAAGTGTTCGCCCGAGCAAAGATCAAACTCGTACACATCCCCACCGAACTCTTGGAAGCTGCGGAAGAACACCACGAGGGACTGATCTGCGATCTACAAGCGACAAATGCCAAGGGTCAGCCAGCCTCCGGAACGATCAAGCCACCCCACCTCATGTGGCGCATGGCCTGAGCACGGCCGACGACGCGTGCTCCGTGGCGTCGACGTCGATCTCATCGTGGTCAGCCGATCCCGACTCGTCCAGGTTTGCGACCCTCATCCTTCGCCT
Source organism: uncultured Acidimicrobiaceae bacterium (assembly GCA_964648595.1). Taxonomy (GTDB): domain Bacteria; phylum Actinomycetota; class Acidimicrobiia; order Acidimicrobiales; family SZUA-35; genus SZUA-35. Next base: position 848 of record CAZYLX010000049.1, on the reverse strand, counting down.
ACCGGACACGCGATAGCGTCGGAATCTCTGAGAGGAGCCCTGAACCATGTCTCTCCATGATTCCGAGTGGCGTCGCGAGATCGAGAGCGCAGTCGAGTTCCTGTCGTTGATCGACGTCGACGACCGCCTGATCTACGTGAACCACGTCGAGACGGAGGACATCTATGGCATCTCGGTGTTCGACTTCATCAGCCCGGTGTACCACGACCTGGTCCGCCGCTCGATGGAAGCAGCCCGTTCGACTGGATACCCGCAGCACTACGATTCCGAAGCGATGAGCGGAGAGGGCGGGGCGTCCTTCTACAGCAACTGGATCTTCCCGGTCTCGCATCCCGACGCTAACAAGGTTCTCGCATTCGTTGCCACCGACATCACCGCCCTGCGTCGCATCGAGAGCGAACTCGAGCGAACCGACATCACGTTCCGCTCTTTGGTAGATCAAGCTCCCGACTTCATCCTCATTGCCGATCGCGATCGGCGAGTCTCCTTCGTCAACCACCTGGAACATGGCCATGAACCGGCCGACGTCTTGGGCCGCCGGGCCGAGACCTTCGTGTCGGCCGATGACCGCGACCGAGTCGCCGCTGAGATCGACGCAGTGATCGAAACCGGGCGGCCCCGATCGTATGAAACGACGGTCAACACCCCGACGGGCGACTTTGCCTTCTCGACCCGGGCTGGTCCGATCATCGTCGACGGTCGTGTTGACGGCGTGGTCATGATCGCTACCGACATCACCGAACGGAAGCAAGCCGAGCGGGAGCGCGAGCTGCTGAACGCACAGCTTCAGCAGTCGCAGAAGATGGAAGCCCTCGGTCTGTTGACCGGCGGTGTGGCCCACGACTTCA
>CAZYLX010000048.1:0-11153 GCA_964648595.1 uncultured Acidimicrobiaceae bacterium | reverse complement strand
TTGTTGCGGTCAGGACGAGCCGCTTCATCAGCACCGGAAGGAAGTTGACGGTTGCATCGAAGCCGCCCTGGTAGGCGATGTTGCAGATCCGCCCGTCGGGATTCGCAGCATCGATGTTGCGCTGGATGTAGTCGCCACCGACCATGTCGAGGACGACGTCGACGCCGCCACGTTCCTTGACGATCTCGACGAAGTCCTCGGTCCGGTAATTGATGCCGACGTCGGCACCGAGCTGCTTGCATACGGCGACCTTCTCGTCGGAGCCGGCAGTGGCGAAGATGGGGCCGGCTCCAGCGATCTTGGCCATCTGGATGCCGATCACACCGATGCCGCTCGTGCCTCCGTGCATCAGGAATGACTCTCCCGAATCGAGGCCACAACGAAGAAAGACGTTCGCCCAGACGGTCATCATGGCTTCCGGCAAACACGCCGCTTGGGCGAAGCCGAGCTCGTCAGGAATCGGGAACACCGAACCTTCGTCTGCAGCGGCGAGTTCGGCGTACCCGCCGCCGGGAACCAACGCGCACACCCGATCACCGATACTCCACTGACGGACCTCATCGCCGACCTCGACCACGGTGCCGGCGACTTCCAGACCCATCACATCAGAGGCCCCGGGAGGCGGTGGATACAGCCAGGCCCGTTGCATGAGATCACCCTGATTGAGCCCGGCGGCTCGAACCTCGATCAAGACATCGCGGCCGCTGACCACAGGTCGGGGGGCCTCCTGCAACGTGAGCGGTTGACCTGGCTCAGCATGGATTGCCTGCATGGTGATCACTCGTTTCGATCAGGGGAGTTCGTACTGTTTCATGAAATCCCAGCCGTCGGCGGTGGCGCTGACGTCAGCAGTTGTGTCGCCGAGAACGAAGGTGAGGAGCGGGCCGACCGGCGAACCGGGCCACGTGTGGCCGCCGTCTGCGATCTCGAAGAATGCCATTGCCACACTGTCGTTGCAGTTGGCGTAGTCGTAGCGCGTCACCTTTTCCGACACGGCTACTTCGATCGGGTCCGGATCACAGCCGTTGGTCGCCGTGAACTGCGCAAACTCATCGGGCATCACCTGGTCGAAGAACTCGACGACGCCGGGCAGTGCGATTCCATCGGCCAGCGACGATTCGCCTCCGGCGAACGGAACGATCTCATCAGCGGTGCCGTGAAAGGCGATGAACGGTACGGCTCGTTCGGGAGCGCAACCGTCGTGGTGCGTGATACCTGCTACCGAGACAGCGGCCGCGATCCGAGTCGACAGATCGCACACGAGCCGGGAGGTGAAGAGACCTCCATTCGAGAAGCCGGTCGAGTAGACCCGTTTCGGGTTGGCGCAGAAATCTGTGATGATCCGATCGATCATGGCTTCGGCCATCGCGATGTCGTCACGCGCTGGGTCATCGAACTGGGCGAGCTCCCACGAGTTGCGGGTGTCATCCGGCGCCGGCACACCCGTTGGATGAGCGACGAGAAAGCCCTCGCTCTCGGCGAGCCTCTCGTAGGCGGTGATCAGTGCTTGTTGCGAACCGTTCGAGCCGAGGCCGTGCCAGTTCATGACCAACGGCATCAGCGAACCGTCGTAGCTCGATGGGACAAACATCCGTACTGAGTGGGTTGCGCCGCCGGCATCGATGGAGAAGTTGCTGACACCAGGTTCGTTCGCCGCACAACCTGCTGCTTCTGTCGTCGTGGTTTCGGGTTCGGTCGTTGGTGGCGCGGTTGCCGGCTCGGTCGTTGGTGGCGTGGTTGCCGGCTCGGTCGTTGTCGGGGTATCGGCGACGGTCGTTGTGTCGGTACCAGTCGTTGCGGCAACGGCCGCATCGTCGTCCGAGGAACAGGCGGCAGTGAACAGAAGTAGGGCGGTGATGACGGGAACCAGACGCTCGAGCATTCGGTCAGTGTGGCTTGAAACCCCGTGATCTCGCGATCGGCGTCAGGTGGTCTTCGGAGACCGCTTCTTCGGCTTGGCCTCGGTGCGAAGATCGGGAATCGATTCCTTCGAGCCGGCAAGGTCGCGGCGCAGAATCTTGCCTGAAGCATTACGAGGGATTGAATCGACGATGACGTACTCGCGTGGCATCTCGTGAGATGCGAGCTCCCCTGCGAGGTCCTGCTTGATACTCGCTGCGACCGCGTCGGCGTTGCCTTTCCCTCGCACGGTCACGACGGCGCGGACTCGCTGCCCGAGATCGTCGTCTGGAACGCCGACAACAGCGGCTTCATCGACCTTCGGGTGTCGCATCAGTGCTCGTTCAATGTTCGAGGGGAAGATGTTCTCACCACCAGAGATGATCATGTCGTCGGCCCGTCCGAGGACGAACAGGCGCCCTTCGGAGTCAAGTCGCCCCTGGTCGCCGATGGACATGAAGCCGTCGAGCATCTCTTTGTTGCCGCCGTCGGTGTAACCGTCGAAGTGCATCTCGCTTTTGACAACGATTCGGCCGACCTGACCTGTTGGGACCTCGTCGCCTCCGTCATCGACGATGCGAACCTCGACGCCCCGTACCGCGCGGCCGGCACAGCTCGAGTCGAACGTGAGATCAGCTGGTGTTGCGATGCTGACCTGGCCGACCTCGGTGCTGCCGTAGAGGTTGTAGAGGTTGGGTCCGTACTGCTTGATCCAACGAGATGCCAGATCTCCCGGCAATGCTGACCCACTGCTGGCGACGACGCGCAGTGTCGAGAGATCGAACGGTGGATCTGCAGCGAGGATGCGGTGCAACATCACGGGAACCGCGGCGAGGACGTCGGCTCCGTAAGCCTCGACGTCAAAGGCAGCCGTCTCTGGGTCGAATCGGCGGCGAAGCACCACCGTGCTGCCCAGCGTTGCCGCGGTGAGCAGCTGACTCAGACCCCACGCGTGGAAAAGTGGGGCGGGGAGGACGACGACGTCGTTGCGATGGAACGGAATGGCGTCAAGCACGCCGAACGCAGCTGTTGCTGTGGCGCGGCTTGCCGTTCGACGGGTTCCCTTCGGAGCCCCAGTGGTTCCAGACGTGAGCACGATCGGGTCGTCGGTTGCGGTCGGCCGCGGCCGTTGGATCAGCGGGCGCCAAGTGTCGACCGTTGGGAAGCTCCACTCCGAGTCGTCCTCGGGGGCTGCGATCACCACCGAATCGAGCTCGATGAGTGGCGCCAGATCGCGGTCGGCGATGACCATGGTGATGGCTTCTCGATCGACGACTTCGTTCAGTTGCGCTGCCGGAAGACCGGGGTTGAGATAGACGACCCGCGTGTGGAGCTTGGCCAGCGCGACGTTCGCTTCGACGAAGCCTCGATGGTTCCGGCACAGCAGCCCGATCACGTTCCCGGCCGCGACCCCTTGGGCCCGAAGACCGGCGGCCAGACGACTACAGCGCCACTCGAGCTGGAGGTATGAGAGTTTCCCGTAGTCGTCGATCAGGGCGGCTCGCCGAGGCGAGCGAACCGATGCCGCGGCGTAGGCAGCAGCGGAGCTGGGGCCCCAATACAAGGCGGCGGCGCCAGCGGCGGCGACCGTCGCCGGGTTGAGGAGTCCGAGCCGCCGTGCCGTTCCGACCGCATCGAACACGGCCATCAGCTGGCCGCAGTCTTGGCCGTTGCCTTCTTCTCCCCAGCGTTCTTGCCGTTCGCTTTCTTGGCCGCGGCCTTCTTTGCGGTCTGCTTCTTCGGGGCCTTGCGCCTGGCCTTCTTCACTGGCTTCTCGGCCAGCGCCAGAAGGTCAGCAAACGCAGCCTCGACGCACGCTCGGTAGCCGGCAGGGTCCTCGATCGCCACCGGGTCGATGAACAGGCCGAGATCGAGGTTCCCGTTGTACGACAGAGCAGTGATGTTGGCGGCCGTTCCTGCAACGGGGCCCATACAGATCGTCGCATCGATCTTCCCACCGGCGCAGAACAGCTCGAACGGGGCGCCCCGAAGGTTCGAGGTCGCGAAATCGATCCGGGCTGCCTGTTGGCGGGCGGTCCTGGTGACCACCGACGTCGGCAACAGATTCGCAATGCCGGAGAGCGAACTGATGCTGCCGCCATGGCTGGCTTTCTCACGAGCAGCCTCGGTCGCAGCATGGATGCCCTTGATCCGATGGGCAGGTGAGGTCGGAGTACCACTGACCTGCACCAGCACCGGCGTGAACGAGTTCCCGCCGATCTTGTTGTCGGAGCGCGTGGACACAACGAAGCTCGTGTTGAGCTTGTCGACGACGGTGCCGCGCTCGGTGTGATACCGAACGGCGCCGTCGGTGAGGCCGGCCATGAAAGCGTCGTTGATGGTTGCGCCCTGGGTCTTTGCTGCTGCCTTCAGCGGGGCGAGCGGAACCTGGAGCTTCTCGAGGTGACGGTGCCGCGACCGCTGCTTCCACAGCGGCGACCCGCCGGGTGTCTCGTTGCTGCTGCCGTTGAGCTGGGCCACGGTGGATCGTGCGACCTCGACGGCGTTGGTGACCTTCGACGTTGCTCGGTGCGTGTCCGCCGGCCAGAGCACGACCTCGCCGAGAGCTCGGCGCCCGAGGCCGATTTGCCGCCGGGCGACGTGGGTGAGACTGCGGGTGGCGGTGTCGACGATGCTGGTGGCGAGATCCCCGCCCGCCTCCTTGGCTGCGTGAGTCTCCACGGCTTCTGCGATGAGCGCCTCGAGATCGATCTCGGGATGCTCAGCCTCGTCGCGGCTCCTCTGCTGGTAGAGCTCGGCCATACGAATCTGGCCGATGCCGTCACTGATCGCATGGTGGAAGATCGAGTAGATCGCGCCGCGGCCTCCTTCGAGGCCAGAGATCAGTACAAATCGCCAGAGCGGGCGAGTGCGGTCGAACGGTTCGGCGTAGAGCTGAGCGGCGAGATCCATCAGCTGACGCTCGGTGCCCGGGGAGGGGAGCTTGAGTTCGCGAATGTGGTACTCGAGGTCGAACTCGGCATCGGGAACCCAGGCCGGGGTCGAGATCCGTCCGAAGCCCGGAACCACCCGTTGGTACAGGCGGGGGAGCTTGGAGATGCCATACCGGACCTGCCTGCGGAAGCGGCCCGGGTCAACGGGAACATCCAACAAGTACAGGGCGCCGCCGCTCGGGTTGAGCCACGGGTCCTTCTCGATGTTCCACATGAGCGCTTCGTGCTCGCTCATGCGTTCGGCGAAATTTACGTCTCGTTCTCTTGGCATCAGGATGTCCTGCTCAGGTGTCGGTTCCGGGGCGGCGCTCCGCCTCGGCGTGAGGATCGCCGGTGTAGCCCGCCGGGAAGGTTCTGGCCAGCTCTTCTGTCGTTGGCGTGTGCTGTTCTTGTGATTCAGGCGGCAGCAATGCGCTGATGGCGGTCATGATCGCGATGGTGTCGGCGTCGGGGTCCGAGCCTTCGATCTCAACCGGAGCACCGGCGGTTGCAGTGACGAGTGGGCGGTTGGTGAACGTGATGTTCGGGAGTCGAGCACTCCGGGGCCAGACCTTCTCGGTGCCCCACAGCCCGATCGGGATCACCGGGGCGCCGGTCATGGCCGCCAAGCGGGCTGCGCCCCAGCGGCCTTTCAGTTCGGGATCGAAGAAGGCCGGGCCGCGGGGAATGGTTCCCTGCGGGGCCATCATCACGACCTCGCCGCCTTGCAGCGCTACGGCGGCCTTTTCGAGCGGCTCGTCCGAGCCGGACGCTCGCTCTACCCGGATGCCGCCCATCGCTTGGGCCAGCCTTCCGACGATGGGAGCGTCGAAGACTTCCTTCTTGCCGAGACCACGAATGCTGCGGCCGGCCTTGGCTGCGACGAGAGCCATCACCGTCGGATCGAAATAGGAGCGGTGGTTGAACACCAGCAACGCCGGCCCCTCGGCCGGAATGTTCTCGATGCCTTCGAATTCGAACGACGCGTAGGGAGCGACGATCTCGGGCCGAAGCAGGGGGCGGCTCCAATCCTGGATTTCGCGACCAGCAATCTTGGCGACACCCTCGGACTTGTCGAGGTAGCGGATGGGCCAGCCCTTGACCACCGCTGTTGCTGCGAGTTGGAGATCGGGGTTGACGGCAACCGGATGGCCGACTGCATCGAGCAGGGGACTGTCGAAGTAACTGTCGCTGTATGCGTAGCTCTCACTGAGCGAGACTTTGTTGGCCTGAGCCCAAGCGATGACACCATCGGCCTTTGCTCTGGCCCAGAGGAATTCGCCGTCGAGTTCGCCGGTGAACTTGCCCTGGTGGCTGCGCCACCGGGTGCACACGACTTCGTCGAACTCGAGGGCCTCCATGATCGGACGGACGAAAGGCTCAGGCGACGTCGTCGCCAGGACGAGAGTGCGGCCTGCGGCACGGTGCTCATCGATGACCGATCGGGCGAACGGCTGAAGATGGTCGGCGACCTCGGCCGCAGCAGCGCGACATGCGGCGGTGACCGTCTCGACGTCCCACCCGGCAGCGGCGCGCCCGGCGAATTTGGCCGGCTGCATCATGAGCCAGTTCTCACCGAAGCGTTGGTAGATCTCGGCGAGCGTGTCGGCGAAGGGAAGGTCGGCGCCGGTGGAGATTCCGGCTTCGGCAAGATGGCGCGTGACGATGGTGGACGACGACCCGGCGATCAGGGTCCGGTCGAGATCAAAGATGGCTGCAGACGGCATTCGATCACAATATGACAGTCGCTGACATTCGTCAATGGCTGACATTTCTTCCGCCTTGGCCTACGATGTCGGTCATGGACAGCCCTGCCATGGAGCACGAACTGGTCGATCCGAGCCCGGCACCGAGTCGCCGGTCGAGGAAGAAGTCGCGGACGTATGCGGCCCTCGTCGAGGCGGGTGCCGAGCTTTTCGCATCGCAGGGTTTTGACGAAACGACAACCACTGATATCGCCGAGCGGGCTGACGTTTCGCAACGCACGCTGTTCCGCCACTTTGCCAGCAAGGAGGCCGTGCTCTACGGCGACATGGACGAGGTGCTCTTCGCGTTGCGGGATGCACTCGAATCGCAGCCGGACGAGACACCGGTCCTGTCTGTCGTTGACAACGCCATCGGCTCCTTGGCCGAGAACTTCGAGACGCACCGAGATCGCCGTCTGCTCCAGGCCCGTCTGGCTGCCTCGTACCCCTCGGTTTCGGCCTTCAGCCGAGCCACCGTCCAGCTTGGGTGGGAGCGCGAGATCATCGCCGCCGTCGCCGGCCGACTCGATGTCGACCCGCTCGTCGATCCCCGACCCGAGATCATCGCCGGTGCCACGATGTCCGCCGTTCGGATCGCCACTCGGCAATGGACGGTGAGTCGCGGCTCGAAGAACTACATGGAGCTCATCTCGAACGCGTTGGCATCGGTCCCGCAGTTGGGCGAACTCGCGGCGTGATCCCGATCGGGGGTTACCCCCTCATCGAGGAGGCCCATCGCTGAGTCGAGGTGTGCACGAGATCGCCAGACCTGTGTGACGCGTGTCATAATTCGGAAACTGATGCAGAACGTCACGACGTGACCAGCTGCTCGCACGCCATCACCAAACATCTTCCGGGACTCACGTGAACATCGCCACCATCATCAACCCTCACGACGGCGCCCGCATCGCCCTTATCGAGGGCGAGCTCAAGGTCACGTATGCTGAGCTTCGTCATCGAGTCGACGCCGTCCGCGCCCGTCTCCACCAAGCTGACATCGGCCTCGACGACCCGCTCGCCATCCTTGCCGGGAACGAAGTGGATTTCGCCGTGACGGCTCTGGCCGGATTGGGTCTGGGAGCGAGGATCGTTCCTGTCCGTCCAGGTAGTCCGGTTCCTGAGCTCGAGCGAAAGCTGGCGAGCGTTCGGCCGAAGCTCATGGTGCTCGGCGAAGCCGGGGCTTGGATCACCAACAACGGTGTCGACCTCGGCCTGCCAACGATGGACCTCGCGGTCGATGCCGGTGCTGTAGCAGTTGACGCCCCACCAGTCGTCGACCGGAATCCCGACGACATCGCCTTCTTGATGCTCACCAGCGGTGTCTCCAGCGACGCCAAGGTGGCGATGCTCAGCCACGGCAATCTGACCTGGGCCCAGGACGCCATCCTTGATCGCGGTGACCTCGGCTTGCAGGCCCACGATGTCTCGCTGGGCGTGCTTCCCTTCTCCCACATTTTCGGCCTGAACCTGGTGTTGCTCGCCACGTTGAAGGTCGGAGGCACGGTCGTGTTGCAACGTCGTTTTGACGAAGTCGAGAGCCTGCAGCTGGTGAAGCAGCACGGAATCACGACGCTCGCCGGGGCTCCGCCCATGTGGCAGCGGTGGGCCGCCGCCGATGTTCCGGACGATTCAATGGCCACGATTCGGCATGCTTCGTCTGGCGCCGCAGCGCTCCCACTTGCGGTCTACGAAGCGGTGCGTGATCGATTCGGTATCGAGGTGGCGGAGGGCTATGGCCTGACCGAAACCTCCCCGATCGTGACCTGGAGTCGGGGTATCGCTGTTCGGCCGACGTCGGTTGGCAAGGTCATCGAAGGTGCCGAGGTGGTGCTGGTCGAGCCGGACGGGACTCCGGTCGACACCGGCGACACCGGCGAGGTCGTCATTCGAAGCCCCGGAGTGTTCAAGGGTTATCTGAACTCGCCGGGGCTGACCGAAGCGGTACTCACAGATGACGGCTGGTTCTGGAGCGGCGATGTCGGTGTCTTCGACGACGACGGGTACCTGTACCTCGTCGACCGGATCAAGGACGTCGTGATCGTCTCCGGCTTCAATGTGTATCCCTCCGAGGTCGAGGGTGTGCTGATGGAGCACCCGGACGTTCGCGGTGCGGTCGTGGTCGGCGCCGAGGATCTCGAGACCGGCGAAACCGTTGTCGCTCACGTGCTCGGTACAGCGACCGCCGAAGAGCTCGAGGTGTTCGCTCGAGCAAACCTGAGCCGATACAAGTGTCCGACCTCGTATGAGTTCGTCGACGAGTTGCCCGTAGCCGCAACCGGCAAGCTGATCCGACGGGAGCTCCGCCGATGATCGGCCGAGACTTCAACTTCGAGGAGGCGCCGCACCTTCCGGGAGACGACCGTGCGAGCAAGTACGGAATGGGTGCCATCCGCAAGCTGGTCAATCGCTTGTGGGATGTTCAGGTCGAAGGCATCGAGAATGTGCCCGTTGACGGTCCGGCGATCATCACACCCAACCACCTGTCGTTCTGTGATTCGGTGTTCGTGCCCACTGCCCTGCCTCGTCGAGTGTGGGCGATCGGCAAGGGCGAGTACATGGACGACTGGAAGACGAAGCATCTCTTCCCTGCACTCGGCATGATCCCGGTCGACCGATCCGGAGGTGATGCTGCGCAGGCTGCGCTCGACACGGCGGCCCGCGTGCTCGACGGCGGCTTCCTGTTCATGATCTACCCCGAGGGCACGCGGTCCCGCAGCGGATTCCTCCACAAGGGTCGGACCGGGGCTTCTCGTCTGGCGCAGCAGTGTTCGGCTCCGGTCATTCCGGTCGGCCACGAGGGAACCCTGGCGATTCAGCCACCCGATCAATTCACGATGAAGCCGGGGTTGACGGCCACGGTTCGCTTCGGCAAGCCGATGTTCATCGAAGATTTCGGCGACCCGAGCGATCCCCGAATTCACCGCACCTTCACCGATGCGGTGATGTTCCGGATCAGCGAGCTGTCCGGGCAAGAGTACATCGATCTCTATGCAGCCAAGGACGACCGACCCGGCGTTGTTGCCTCGCTCGATGAGGGCGTCGAGAAGCCACCGCCGATCTCGGTGCCGAAGGGGCGTCCGTCGCCGAAGCTGTCGGCGCCGAAGGGGCGTGTACTCGACCCAAAAGCGGGTGACGGTGTGGCCGTCATCGACCTCCGCCGCAACGCCGTCCCCTCCTAACTCCCAACTCCAGGTTCGCCGAAAGGCCAAACCCCGGGTTTCTGACCCTCAGTTTCGCGTTGCTCAGCCCCCGGTTCGGCCAGTCACACAGGTCGTGGACCCTGTGACGTGTGCTCAGAGCGCTCGCTGGCTGTCGTTGGCGCGTCGCCGCCGCTTGTTGGTGTACATGGCATCGTCAGCCCGGCGAAGCAGCGTGTCGAAATCGTCGCTCAGTCGGACGATCGCCCGCCCAATGGAGGCGTCGACGCGCAAGTGTTGCACGAAGGTGGCTTCTGTTGCCTTGATGGAGTTGGCGACTCGACCGGCAATTCCGTCGACCTCGGCTGACACCTGGGTGTCGTTGATGGCAACAATGAACTCGTCGCCTCCGATACGCGCCACGGCGTCCTCGGGCCGGACGGCCTGGACGATTGCTCGACCGACGGCTCGCAACACGTCATCACCGACGGCGTGACCGAACTGGTCGTTGATCGGCTTGAACGAGTCGAGATCGATGAAGAGCAGCGCTCTTGTTGTCTCTGGTCGCTGGTTGACGATCAGTTGGTCGACGATGTTTCGTAGTCCGAGACGACTGAGGAGACCGGTGAGAGGATCGCGATGGGCCTGATTGATCAGCTTCTGCTGGTACGTCCGCGCTTCGGTGTTGTCATCAATCGTGATCAGGACCTCGGCCGAGCCGTCCTGGTGTGCGAGGGGGCGCAAATGCAAGCGCGCGAATCCTGCGCTGTCGTGACCGACCAGCGTGACGTCGAGATCGGCGTCGACGCCGTCGAAGATCGCTCGGTCGAGAGCGGATCGGACCTCGTCGAACTCCTCGATCGCATCCAGCAGACCGTTGAGTGATGGCGTCGTTCCGACAACGAGGTCGACCCAGCGTTGATTCCAGAACGTCGGCTCGCCGCCCTGATCGAGATGGAGCACACCCGAGGGCAGCGCATCGGTCAGCTTCGTGAAGAGTGCATCGCGGCGGCCCGCCTCTTCGAGAGCGGCCATCTCGTCCGAGATGTCAATGATCTCGCTCGCCACATGACCCCGTTCGGGGTCGGAGAGATAGTTGGTGGTCGTGTCCTCGACCCAGAGCCATCCGCCCGACTTCAGCTGGAAGCGTTGGTTCATTCGACACTGGCCGCCCAACCCTTCCTCGAGGAGGGAGATCCAACCAATGATTCCTGTTTCGTGGTCGTCTGGATGGATGATCTCGAGTACCGAGATGCCAACCATCTCGTCGCGATCCCACCCGAGGAGTCGCTCCATGTCGGGGTGCACGTCGATGATCACACCAGCGGTGTCAAGCTTGTAGTTGGTGAAACGAACGGGAAGCTCGGGACCGCGGTCCTGCTCCGGCGTGTCCGATGGCCGTCCAGGGGACATGGTGGCGATGAAACAGCCAGATGCTG
>CAZYLX010000047.1:0-11300 GCA_964648595.1 uncultured Acidimicrobiaceae bacterium | reverse complement strand
ACTACGCCGGTCTTGACCTCCCATTCTCGATCGCACTCGAAATCCTCGCCACGGTGATCTCGGTGCATCCGAAGGGGTGGGTCATCGCCGATGCCGGCCTGAAGGCGCAGGGTCTCGACCACGGCAATCCATCGTGGGCCCATGGCAGCGTGATGTTCTGCTCTGACGAGCACATCACGCTCGTGCCCGACGAGCCAGAACGGTGGTCGGTCGGCGAATTGATCCGACTGCAGCCGGCCCACGTCGACCCGACGGTCGCCCGCCATGAGGACATGTGGTTGATGGATGGTGACAAGATCATCGACCGCTGGCCGGTGGATCTCCGTCACTGGTGACGAGCGCTTCGGCTCGAGCTATTTGTCGTTGGCTTCGATCGCAACGAACATCTGGCCGCTACCGCCGTCCGATGTGCTGTTGACCTGCACCGACCACGCATCGCTTGTCATCTCGGTGAATGCCGACGAGCTGCCGTCGCTCTCGAAGGACGAGGTGCTGCCGATCTCGAAACCAGCGTTGCTCAACTCATCGATGTAGTTGTCGTTGGCGTCTTGTGCATCATCGACCTCGGTGATGATGGAGATGATCCGCTCGCCGTTGTCGACCATGACGGTGGACGTCACGGCGTCGCCTGGAGGTGCCGGCACGTCGTTCGGCCAATCGTCAGGAACGCCCTCGCCGGTGATCATTTCAAAGGTGTTCCCCTCTTCGTCGGTGCCGGAGAAGCTCGACGTCTCGCCGTCCTCGCCGACATCGAGGTTGAACTCCTCGCCGTCCTCACCGGTGACGGAGATGCTGCCGTCGTCAGCGTCGAAATCGATCTCGACGTCCTCGCCAGACTCGTTCTCGATCGCCTGTTCGACGGCTTCTTCGGCTAACTGACCGCAGCCGGCGAGGCTCAGGGTCAAGAAGGCCCCCGCTGCGGTCGCGCTGAGACGACGTGTCGTGACGTTCATGGTTCAAACCCTCCAGTTGATCGGCATGCATGAAAGCATCGGCACGCTCGCCTGTCGTCCTGAGGAAGAGCTTCGCGCGGTGAAGAAGCGTCGTCGAACGATCGCGACTTGGCGGCACGCCGGTTCAGACGATCGTTTCCGGAATCGTCGCGAAGGCTAGAACCGTGATCGTTCCGGCTCCTTCGATCCTGGGCGGCACAGCGGTGAACGTGAAGCCGTTCGCGGGGAGGCCGCTCAGGTTCCTCAGGTGTTCGACGATGGGGATCTCCGAACCCAGCAGTTCTGTTTGGACAGGCCGGGGTAGGTGGTCATGCCTTCGGTGATGACGTGGCTGAGGTCGACGAGTCGGGGCATGGCGGCGCCTTTCGGAACGGGCCATGGCCCATGATGCCGGTGCCGAGATGTTGCCAAGTTCGTCAAGTGAACAGGCGTGTGAGCCAATCGACAAGGGCGTCGACAGCTGCATTGCCTCGATCAGCGGGCCAGGTCAGGTAATAGAAGCGCGATGACTCGACGGCCGGTCCGACGATCTCCACGACGCCTCCATCGACCAGCGTGTCGGTGAGGCGGTCCCACGCCAGCGCCACACCCTTGGCGGCGATCACTTGTTGGAGGACAGCGGGATAGTTGTTGAACACCACGCGCCGCCGCCCCGGCGTCAGGCGCAGACTGAATGCGTTCAGCCAGTCGGCCCAGGACATCCAGGGGCGGTCAGCGGCATCCATGTGAAGCAATGGTGCGGCAAGCACCTCTTCTGGCGCGCTTGTTGCGTCGAGTCGCCACTCTCTGGCAAGTGATGGTGCGGCGACTGGCATGACTCGTTCGGCGAAAAGTCGGGTGGCATCGAGCCCCGGCCACGGCGCGCTACCGACCCTCACTGCTGCGTCGAAGGAACCGGAAGCCAACTCGCCTTCGCGGTCATAGAGCCAGAGCCGCAGATCTCGATCTCCGAGGGCCCGTTGCAGGCTGTCCAGGTGAGGGACGACGAGCTGCTGGGCAAACCCCGGGGGCATGGCGAGCACGAACGCGCCCCCGAGCTCTGACACTTCGTCGATGGTGTGTTCGATCGAGCCAAAACTGAGGTCGAGACTGTCGGCAAGGAGACGTCCGGCTTCGGTCAACACAATTCGGTTCGCTCCACGCTCGAACAGGTCGACATCGAGTGAGCGTTCCAATGCTTGCACTTGACGAGTGACGGCGGGTTGGGCGAGCCTGAGCTCGCGGCCGGCAGCGGAGAAGCTCCCGAGCCTGGCCGCGGCCTCGAACGTTGCGAGCCGTTGGAGCCGATCGACCTGTTCGACAAGCCTTCTCACGTCAGTGTCTTCGGCCGTGCCATGCCTTGAGAGTATGGCACTCTGCCAACAAGAGCTCTGTACACACGTGGAGACGGGCTCGATGATTGGCCGCATGAGTCTTGGTGCGAAGCGAGATGCCTCGGTCGTGACGACGATCGTCGGAGGCCGACTCGAGGTCAGTACGCCATGGTTCGATGCGTTGCTTCATCCGCTTTGGTTGCGGGAGCGTTCTTGCGCCGAGGGATCGATCGATGGTGCGAATGGTCAGCGGCTGGTCGAGCCTTCCGAGTTGCCCGGCGATCTTGCCGTTGTCGACGCGACCGTCTCTCGTGGCCACCGCCTTGCTGCGGTTGAACCCAGTGGCGGCATCGGCGGCTGTGGTGGATCGATCGAGGTCACGTTCAGCGACGGCCACCGAATGAAGATCTCGGTCGCGGCGATCGCGCATGCGGCTCACGCCGGCGCGTTCGGCCGATGGCCGGAGGACCCACCAGCTGCGACGCCCTGGGTCGCGTCAGCCATCGATGTGCCTCTTGTCGACTACCGCCGCCTCGGGCCTCCGACCCCGGAAGCCGACGACGCCCGCCTCGAGGCGCTCCGTGCGTTCTTCACCGTTGGCTTCCTCGTGCTGCAGAACACACCAGCCGTCCCAGAGGCGCTGCACGCGATCACTGGCCACTTCGGCAGAATCTCACCCACCAGTTTCGGTCCGCTGTTCAACGTTCGGACCGAACCGGTCCCGGTCGATCTCGCATACACGCCCGTTGCGCTCTCCGCCCACACCGATCAGCCGTACCGGGGTCCCACCCCTGGCATTCAGTTTCTCCACACCATCGCCAACGACGCCCCGGGAGGGGCATCCACAATGGTCGACGGTCTGGCTGCGGTCGACGCCCTGGCAGCAGCAGACCCCGAGGCTCACGATCTGCTGTGTTCGGTTCCAGTCGAGTTCCGCTACGACATCGGAACAGACGTGGGTGTTGGCAGGGCGCCGATCATCGATCGCCGTCCAGATGGTTCACTTCGACAGCTCCGCTTCTCGCCCCGCCTCGATTTCGCGCCGTTGCTCGAGCCCGACAGGCTCGACGTCTTCTACCGGGGCCGCCGCTGGTTGGCCGAAGCTCTCAATGATTCCTCCCGCCAGATCGAGTACGGCATGGAGGCTGGGGACGTTCTGATCGTCGACAACCATCGGATCCTTCACGGCCGAACGCGCTTCGATCCCACCCGGGGTCACCGATATTTGCAAGGGTGCTACATCGACCACGACGGACCGATCAGCGAATGGATACTGGCGACTCGCCGCTCTGCCGAACGGCAGATGGCAACGAGCGGCATTGCCGCAAAGAAGATGACCTCGACACCGGAGCCCGATGACTACCACTGACCCCACCGACGACCGCGCTGTTGTGTCGTTCACCGAGATGCAACACGGGACGGCCGAGGACTATGCGCTGCTCGATCGCTTCGAGCGCCAGCACGCATCTGGCGTCGCCGACCGTCTGCTTGGCGTGCTTGAACGGCTCGGCGATGGCCTCGCGGGTTACCAAATCAACCGTCTGGAGCACTCGTTGCAGACCGCGACCCGGGCCAGGCTCGATGGTGCCGACATCGACTGGATTGTTGCGTCGCTCCTCCATGACGTCGGAGACGAGCTCGCTCCCTACAACCATGCTGAGTACGCCGCCGCAATTGTGCGGCCGTACGTGCGTGAAGAGGTTGCCTGGGTCATCGAGCAGCACGGTCTGTTCCAGAGCTACTACTTCGCTCATCATCTCGGAGGCGACCGGAACCGACGCGACGAGTTCGCCGACCACCCATGGTTCGCGCTGTGCGCGGACTTCTGTGCTCGATGGGACCAGAGTTCGTTCGACCCGACCGCGCCGATCCACACCCTCGCTTCGTTTGTTGACGAAGTGCACGAGGTGTTTGCACGGCAAGCGTGGGACGCAGACGTCACGACCGCTGGACCAGCGGTGTTGGTCCGATGAATTCTGACGTGGATACAGCTCAGAGCATTGATGTGAGCGGGGCAACCGTTGGCTTCGTCGGTCTCGGCAACGTCGGCGGCAAGCTCGCCGGGTCGCTTCTGCGCAACGGTGTCGATCTTGTCGTTCGCGATCTTGATGCGGACCTTGTTGCCACCTTCGTTGCCGCTGGAGCCAGCAGCGCGGCATCACCGAGGGAGCTTGCTGAACGCTGCGATGTGATCATCACCTGCCTCCCGTCGCCCACCGCTTCATCAGCGGTGATGGAAGCTGACGACGGCCTGTTGGCCGGATTGCGACCGGGAACGGTCTGGATGGAGATGTCGACCACCGACTCAAACGAAATCGCCCGTCTCGGCAGCCTCGTTGCCTCCGCCGCGGGAGCGGCAGTCGACTGCCCGGTCTCGGGTGGTTGTCATCGAGCGGCGACCGGCAACATCTCGATCTTCGCCGGAACCAACCGGGCGACGTTCGAACGAGTGTTGCCGCTGCTGACGATCCTCGGCCGCCGAGTGCTGCACACCGGCGAGCTCGGGTCGGCCTCCATCTTGAAGGTGGCAACGAACTACCTGGCGACGGCGAACCTGATCGCCGTGACCGAAGCACTGACAACGATGGCCGCTGCCGGCGTCGATCTCGCTACGACGTACGAGGCCTTCCGCATTTCGAGCGGCAACTCGTTCGTGCACGAAACCGAAGGCCAGGTCATCCTCAACGGCGGTCGTGACATCAGTTTCACGATGGACCTCGTGCTCAAGGACATCGGGTTGTTCCAAGCGATCGCCGACAACGTCGGTGTGCCTCTGGAAATGAACCCGCTGATGATCGACATCTTCGAGGACGCAGCGGAACGCTACGGCGAACGAGAATGGTCGCCGAACGTGATTCGGCGGCTGGAAGACGCCAGTGATGTCTCGGTGACCGCTTCTGGTTTCCCAGCCGACCTCGTCGATGACGAACCGGAAGAACGCGGGGCCGAGGTCGTCGTACAACGACGCTGAATCTCGACGTCGTTGCGTGGAGTGCCATCGGGGGGAGTCGAACCCCTTTACTCGTCAGGCGTGACGAGTCCGCTGCGCCGTACCCCGGCTGGCTTGTTCTGAGCTGCCCGATCCCATCGGATCGAGGCATCCAGTACGTGGATGATCGGCCTGTCACCTTGATCGTTGAGCGGTGCCGCTCAGAATCTGCCGGCGGGACTCCAGATTCGGGCACCGTGGCCGATGGTCGATGAATGAGCCCCAGCACCCCGCTCACCAACCGGTGGGCCTGGACCGTCGTGACGGCTGCCATGTTCCTCGGGGTCATCGTCTATCACCGCGCGACCGACGTGCCGATCGGCCTGATGGTCCGCGACCCGAATCAGGTTGCGCAGGGGCGAGCCTGGACCGGGATCGTCTCGACGATCGGGAATGCGTTGTGGGTCGTCTCCGCATCGGTGGCGTTGTTCGCAAGGCGGTTCGTTCCGACCGAGGACGAGCCGGCTCGACGTGCGCTCTTGGTCCTCGGGACCTTCTCGGTCATCCTGTTCATCGACGACTCGCTGTTGTTTCATGATGCCGTCCTTCCCGACCTCGGTGTGCCGGAGCTGGCCATCAGCGTCGCCTACGCACTGCTCGGAGTCACTGTGTTTGTGATTGCCCTGCCGTTACTAAGGCGGACGGGGGCCCTCCCCACGTTCCTAGCCGCAGTGATCATGCTCGCAACGTCGGTGTTGGTTGATCTTTTCGATCCACGGGAGTGGTGGGGCCCGAACGGAGTTTTTGCCGTCGAAGACGGCGCAAAGTTCATCGGGATCGGCCTCTGGACCGATGCCATCCTGCGGATGAGCCGTGAGCTCAGTGCGGCACAGATTCCACCGAAGGAAGCTGGGTGACATCGCGCGGGGACACCGGGCTCCTCTTCGATTCCTGGGCGTCAGCCATCGACGGACTTGCCGTTGTTGTTGGAGACCGCGAGCTCGGCTACCGCGAGCTCGATCGGCTCATCGATCAGCGCTGCCAGGACTTCGGTCATGCTCGACGCTTGATCCTGATCGAGTCGGCAAGTGAGCTCGATCCCTTGGTCAGCTACCTCGCGGCGTTGCGAGGACGACACGTTGTGATGATGGTTCCGCCAGGATCGGCAGTCGACGGCATCATCGACGCCTACCAGCCGGACTCGACCTTCCGTTCGGCTGGCGACGGATGGACACTCAACCAGCGAGTCGCCGAACCGGAAGACGATCTTCACCCCGACCTCGCGGTTCTCCTGTCGACATCGGGATCGACCGGCGTCTCCAAGTTCGTTCGACTCAGCCGAGCGAACCTCGCATCGAATGCCGAGTCGATCGCCGAGTATCTCTCGATCCAACCGTCGGATCGAGCGCTGCTCTCTCTTCCCCTGCACTACTGCTACGGACTCTCGGTCCTGCATTCCCATCTGCTCAAAGGAGCAGCCGTGGTCATCAGCGACCTGTCGGTCGTGGATCCGTGCTTCTGGGACGCCGTTGCCGAACATGGAGTCACGACCTTCCCGGCTGTCCCCTTCACCTTCGAGCTGTTGGACCGAGTCGACTTCGCATCGAAAGATGTGCCGTCACTGCGGTACATCACGCAGGCCGGAGGCAAGCTCGCCGCCGAGAAGGTCGAGCGGTACGCGCGACTGGGTCAGCAGAAGGGCTTTGAGCTGTTCGTCATGTACGGCGCCACCGAGGCAACGGCTCGGATGGCGTATCTGCCGCCACACCTGGCCCCGGACTATCCGCAGGCCATCGGCCAAGCGATTCCCGGCGGTCGATTCGATCTTGCCGACGACGGCGAGCTGCTCTATTCCGGTCCGAACGTGATGATGGGATATGCGACATCTCGGGCCGACCTCGCGAAGGGGCCAGAGATCGAGATCTTGTCAACCGGTGATCTGGCCCGCACGAACGAGGCAGGGCTCTTCGAGATTGTTGGACGCAAGAGTCGTTTCCTGAAGATGTTCGGCTTGCGCATCAGCCTTGATGCGGTCGAGGACTTCGCTTCCTCTGCTGAACGGACCGCAGCAGCGACCGGCACCGACGACCAACTCATCGTCGCTGTCGAGACCGGCGGAGCGACTGTTGAGCTGGACGCACCGACCATCGGTGCGCAGTTCGGCCTCCCGCTGTCTGCGGTCGAGGTCGTGGCTGTCGACGAACTTCCGCGTCTGGCGAACGGCAAGGTCGACTACGTCTCGATTCGTGACCGGGCGGGACCATCGAAGCCCTCGATCGATCACGCGGGAAGCGCGGGCGATCTGATCGGCCACGTCCTGGGGCAGTCGAGCATTGGTCCGGACGACACCTTTGTCGCTCTCGGTGGCGACTCCCTCTCTTATGTCGAGGTATCGATCGGGCTCGAGGAACTGTTGGGGCACGTCCCTCCGGCTTGGCACCTCATGACCATTGCCGAGCTCGATGGTTCGCGACGCACCCGTGGGCGACTGCGGGCGGTCGAGACCGGTGTCGCGATCCGAGCCGTTGCGATCCTGGCGATCCTGGCTCAACACTTCGATTTGGTCGAGGTGCTCGGGGGCGCCCATGTGCTGCTCGCCGCCGCGGGATTCAACTTCTCCCGCTTCGCCCTCAACGCCATCGATCGTGCCGACAGCTGGCGCCCACTGCGTTCGGTGATTGCTCGCGTCATGATTCCGACAACGGTCTGGGTGCTGCTTGTCTTCATGCTCAAGCAGTCGTTCTCGCCGGCGATCTTCTTCTACGCATCGCACCTGACCACTGATGCCGGCGGCGGGTATTGGTTCATCGAACTGCTCGTTCAGATGTTGGTGATCGCGGCCGTCGCCTTCGCCGTCCCGAAGGTACGTGCTCTGCATCGGGTGTCGCCGTACGTCTTCGCAGTCGCGGTGCTGACGGCGTCGCTCTATCTCCGCTTCGGTATCGATGCGGTCTGGAACACCGACCACCTGGGTCTCAAGGTGCTGCACATGTCGGCGTGGCTGTTCGCCATCGGCTGGGTGGCCGAACGATCTGCTGCTCGTTGGCAGCGCCTCGCTCTCTCGGGGGTGACGTTGGTGACCGTTCCTGGATTCTTCGATTCGACCAGCAGGACACTGGTGATCCTCCTCGGGCTGTTGGCACTGGTCTGGATCCCGACGGTCCGCGTGCCCGCTCCGCTCAACCGCGTGCTCGGGACGATTGGTGGCGCGTCGCTCTACCTCTATCTCGTGCATTTCCAGGTGAACACGGTGCTCGGCGTTGACCAACCGCTGGTGAAGATGGCCATTGCCTTGGTCTTCGGTCTGATCGCCTCGGTGATCGGAACCCGGGTCCTGCGGGTCCTCGTCAAGACCTGACGGACGGTGATGCGCCCCGGGACTCACCCAGACGCTGGCCTACGCTCGTCGTGGTGACCACCTATCACCTTGCCGAGCTCAACATCGGCCGGCTGCATCACCCCATCGACGCTCCGGAAAGCGCAGAGTTCGCGGCATCACTGGAGCCCATCAATGCGCTGGCTGAGGCCACCTCCGGCTTCGTCTGGCGGCTCACTGATGAAGGCGGCATGGGCAGCACGTACATCGACGTCTCCGATGACCCCCGTGATGCGGTGAACCTGTCGGTGTGGGAGACCTACGAGTCGCTCCACCACTTCGTCTACAAGAGTGGCCACGTGGCCTACCTCCGTCGACGCCGCGAATGGTTCGAAGCTCCACCCGAGATCGAAACGGTCTGCTGGTGGGTCGAGGCAGGCACGGAGCCCACGATCGACGAAGCCATGGCGAAACTCGAACAACTCCGTCGGGACGGTCCGAGCGACCATGCGTTCACGTTTGCCGACCCTCGTCCGGCGCCAGAGGTTGAGGGCGGCTGAGATTCAGACGCTGGATGGACCGGCGCTCACCTCGACCTCGAACTCCAACAGCGTGGCGCCCATGCTGACCGGGCGCTGTGGTGCTTCTGCCTCTTCGTCGCTTGCCTCGGGCTGGGCGTGGCTGTTGCGGGCACCGTCGCCGTCACGCCAACCCTCATACGAGGCTTGGTCGGACCAGCGGGTGTAGACGAACCAGCGCTGCTCGGCCTCACCCGTTGGGCGCAGGAGTTCGAAGCCCTCGAAGCCGGGCACATCGGCCAGGCCTTCCATTCTGGCCGTGAATCGCTTGACGATCTCATCGCCAGCTTGTGGTGGAATCTCGAGTGCGTTGATCTTGACGACAGCCATACCGCCTTTCTATCCGAGCCGTGTCGAGCCTTCACCCTTCATGGGTGTGACAGCAGTGGAAGGAATAGTGTTCGACACATGGTGATTCGAGCAGATGCATTCGGCGTGACCGTGCAGGACATGGCTGCGGCGATGGCGTTCTACACCCAACTCGGCCTGGAATTCCCAGAAGGGGTCGAGGGCGAGCAACACGTCGAAGCGGAGCTGCCGGGCGGCATCCGTCTGATGTTCGACACCGTCGAACTCATGAAGCAGATCTCGGATTACCACCCGGCTACCGGTGGGCATCGCATGTCGCTGGCCTTCGCATGTGATTCGCCGGCCGAGGTCGACGCAACGCACGCCGCTCTTGTTGCCTCCGGTCATCGCAGCGTCACCGAGCCGTGGGACGCCTTCTGGGGTCAGCGCTACGCGACCGTCCTCGACCCAGACGACAACCCGGTCGACCTGTTCGCTCCGCTCCTGGGCTGAGCGCTTACTGACCTCAGACGAGTTCGGACGGCAGTGCGCGGAACTGGTCGACGTCGTGGCCGTACAGCAGGCGGCAGCCCTCGTCGTCTCTGAGGCGTTGGAGTTCGACCATCGAGGTCCGCTGCTGGTCGGTGTTGTAGCCGAACTTCGGAACGCGCATGTCGGTCAGCATCTCGTCGAAATAGATGCAGTCACCGGTGAGCACCACGGGCCCAGATTCGAGCTCGACGCGAAGAGATTGATGGCCGATCGTGTGGCCGGGCGTCGGGACACACACGACACTGCCGTCGCCGAACACGTCGTGGAACCCCGTGACGGTTTGTACGTCATGGCCGAGGACGTAGTCATCCGGCATGTACGCGCCCTTCTCGATGAGTCGTGGATCGTTGCCGGCCGCCCACTCCTGAGCGTTGACGATGATCCGGGCATCGGGAATCTCGGCCGTCCCGCCGACATGGTCGAAGTGGAGGTGACTGAACACGATGTGGGTGATGTCTGATGGGCGAATCCCTTGTGCTGCGAGCCGAGCGGCGAGTTCCTCGCCAGCGGGAAAGTCCGGAGTGAAGAACGCAGCAGCCCTGCCGATCCGGTCGGTGCTGTGCTGAAGATCAGGATGGAGGCCGGTGTCGAACAACAACAGGCCGTCGGGATGCTCCACCAACCAGCTCGGAATGGGCAGCGTCGCCGTGTCGTCAACACCGGTGATGATCGACAGGCTGGCCTCGAGTCGGCCGATCTCCAGCGGGATCAGTTTCATGGCCGGACCGTAGTCGACCGGATCTCGAGGCTCAGATCTGACGATCCTGTCCGGCCCAGTAGCGCTCCCGGACCTTTCGCTTCTGAACTTTGCCCGTACCTGTCCTCGGCAGCTCGTCGACGATGTCGATCGATCGGGGCACCTTGTAACCGGCAAGCATCTCTCGGCAGTGGGCTCGCAGGTGCTCCTCGATGCCGTGACCGCCCGACTCACCGCCATCTGACCAGGATTGATCGCTGCTGGAACGACCGCGATCGTTCAACACGACGACGGCTTTGACCTCCTCGCCGAACTCCTCGTTCGGAACGCCGATGACCGCGACGTCAGCGATCAGCGGATGGTCGCCGAGCACACCTTCGATCTCTGCGGGGTAGATGTTGACGCCGCCCGAGATGATCATGTCGATCTTGCGGTCGCTCAACCAGAGGTAGCCGTCGTCATCGAGGTATCCGACATCGCCGGTGGTGAACACCCCCGGCTCGAGGTGGGCAGCCTCCGTCTTCTCCGGGGCGTTGTGATAGCTGAAGCCCGTTCCCGATCCGTTGCGGAAGTAGAGGGTGCCGCTCGTGTTTGGACCGACCTGCTCACCGGCGTCGTTGACAACGAGGATCTCGAACCCCGGGAGCGGAGCGCCGACGCTGCCGCCCTTTGCC
>CAZYLX010000046.1:0-11375 GCA_964648595.1 uncultured Acidimicrobiaceae bacterium | reverse complement strand
CGGCGCCGACCATGACAGCCAGCGAAACCGAGGTCGGCATTCGGCACCGCACGCTGGTCGATCAGAGCCAGAGACGGTTCGAGCAGTTCCGCGATGATGTTCTCGTCGCCTCTGCCAAGTTCGAGGAGCGGGCCGGAGTGGTCGTGATCACGCACGTCATGCACCACGGGTCACGCGACTCCGCGAACGAGACCATGGATCGTCTCACCGCCGGCGTCATCGAGATCGTGAGGGGCTCGGGCCGCTCGATCGACATCGACCTCGAATCGACGCCACGAGCGTGCCCCCTGACCAAGCGCCTCGAGACGCTGTGGTCAGAAGGTGGCAATCACCGGGCGGCAACGACGCTGGCCAGCCACGAAGGCATCGGCAAGCTCGCCATCGTGAAAGGGCTCCACGAGTTCTGGGAGATGCCGCTGACACCGGAGGCCATGGCGCTCGCATTCGGGGAGTCGTCAGTCGATGCGCTGGCGGCAGTGTTCAGACTGCTCGGTTGGATCATCGAACAGAACCCCTCTGCCACGATGAGCGAGCTGCAGGCCTTCGATGATCGAACCGGTGTGAGCATCAAGACCGAGGCTCTCTCATTGGCCGGCCGGCCCCGCGACACCATTGCCCTGGTCGACCGGATGGGACCCGGACTACAACTCCGACCAATCGAGGAGGCGACCGCTCGTTCAACGGTCGCTGACGAAATCCGAGAGACGCATGGTCTGCTGCGAATTCAGGATCAGTCGACCATCCGGCATTCGTTCGGATGGGTCTTCTTCTACCAATCGACCGAGTATCTCGAGAGCGGAGTCTTTTCGAAGATGGTGTCTGGCAACGCGCCGCTGCTGGTCGACCGCTTCACTGGCGCACTCTGGGTCACGGGAACCGAACATCGTCCTGACATATACGTCGAGACGTACCTCGCAACCGGAAACCCGTCGGCAGTTCGGTTCGATCAGCCGTTGGCGTAGGCCCGGCCGATGAGAAAGGCCATGAACGCCGAGAACGATCCGATCGAGATGAGGAGCAACAGGACCCGAGCGCTGCGAGGCGAGTCGCCGCGCGCGAACCAGCCGGCGGCAAGGAACGACCCGAGTGGGACCAGCCCTCCGATGTAGTGGATGTAGAGCTGCACGATGCCTTGGCCTTGGTCGAGCAGCTTGATGCCAAGCAGCACCTGCACCACGAGAGCGAGCTGGCAGATGAGCAGGGCGACCCGCGTTGGCGAGTCGATCGCACGGTTCGCCAAGGCGTGGCGCAGCACGAGCACGGTGGCGACGGTCATCGAGACGAGGACGACAACGCCGGTGGCGACGTGCACCGAAGTGGAGATGATCGTGTTGTCGATTCGACCGTCGCCGAGGTCGCCCGCTTGGAACAAAGGCATCAGTGCCCGGTGAATTCGGCCGGCCGTTTCTCGAGATACGACGCGAGGCCCTCGCGGAAGTCCTTGCTCCCGAACAGCGGGAGCAACGCCAGATACTGACGCTGGACGTGGTCCTCGAGGTTCTCGGTCATGGCGTGGCGCATCATTCGCTTCGCTGCTCGCACGGCGAGCGGGGCGTTGGCCACCACCTCGGCCGCAACAACGGCGGTCCGATCGACCAGCTCATCATGGGCAACGACTTCGCTCACGAGCCCCATCGCCTCGGCGTCGGCAGCGGTCAGCGTCCGGGCGGTGAACAGCAGCTCCGCTGCCTTCGACCAACCGATGATTCTGGGCAGCAACCAGGTTCCGCCACTCTCGGGAACGAGACCCCGAGCGGTGTAGGCCGCGGCCAGCTTGGCCTTTTCGGATGCAATTCGGAGATCGCAGCCCAGCGCGAGGTCGAGCCCGTAGCCGGCCGCTCCCCCGTTCATCGATGCGATCGTCGGTGTGTCGATCTTGTGAAGCACCACGGGAGGCGCGTCACGAAGCGGGAACTCTCCGGAGCCCGAGCCGGCCCCTTCGCCTCCGATGCCATCACCGGCGACCGCCGCACCGACATCGAGCCCCGCACACCATGCCCGCCCATTGCCGGTCAGGACGATGACCCGAACGTCGGTGTCGCCGTCCGCCTTCAACAGCAGTTTGGACAGAAGGTTCAACATGGTCGGCGTGATCGTGTTCATTCGGTCAGGTCGATTGAACGTGATGGTCGCCACGTGATCAGCAACGTCGTACAACAGCTCGTCGTTCATGGCGGAAACGATGCCACAGCCTGGCCCCCGAGTGCGAGCTGGTTCAGGCGCTCGTCAACGCAGGCGGCGCACCGCGCCGACCAGTTCTGGGGAGGTCAGGATGGAGAAGTGGGTCACTTCGCTGACGACCTCGGTGGTCATCGCCAGACCGGCTGACCCGAGCTCATCGACGACAACATCGGGTACGACGGCTGGCAGGCCTGGGGCAACGCCGAGTTCAGCACGAAGGAGGTGCACCGAAGGGACGGAGTCGATCGCGGCAAGATCGAACAACGGGCGGGCTCCTGCGGGATCGATGACCATCGATGCGAAGTCGGCCTCGACCGCAGCGGCGGCTATGGCGTATGGCTTGGAACCCAGGTTGGGCACGATGTTGGCCAGCGCCCCGGCAACAATCTCCTGCGGTGTCATGCCCTCAGGGATCACTCGTGGTGGGCCTCCGTCGACCAGCAACAACGAGCGCACCAGTTCGGGGCGATCGGCGGCGAGTCTGGCAGCCACATGGCCCCCGAACGAGTGCCCGAGAACGTCGATCGGTTGTCCGTCGTTGGCCGCGACCAGTCGTTCAGCCACGACCGCAGCATCAACGGCATGGGCCGCGATCCCGTAGGGCCCAACCGGCGAAGAGTCGCCTCGGCCGCGGAGATCCAGAGCAACCAACGGGCGCTCGCCGTCGAGTGCGTCGGCCAAGGGAGCCCACGAGTCGTGGTTCCCATCGACCCCGTGGATCGCCAGCAGCGGGAGACCCTCACCGGGCCAGAGATGAGCAGCGACCGTGCCGTTTTCGGTTGAAATAAGGTTCGTTCCGGCGACCAGCGTCATCGCAACAGCGTGCCCAGTTCATCCCCGGGAAACACATTTCATCCCCGGGAAACACCGGGGCCCTAGAGTCATGGAAATGGACGTCGACGTACACTTCTACTGCTCGGTTCCGATGGATGATGCCGGGTCCGGCGCACCAGCCGCCACCGATCGCCGCTACGGCCCGGCCGACTACCTGGCCTGCTACGAGAACCTCGAGCACTGGGCGAAAACCGCCGACAGCCTCGGCTACTCGACGATGTGGCTCACCGAACACCACTTCCAATACGAGGGCTACGAGGTCGTCCCGAACCTGATTCAGTTCGGGCAACACCTTGCGTCGCTCACCGAACGCATCAAGTTCGGCCAGGCGTTCAACGTCGTTCCTCAGTGGCATCCGCTTCGTCTGGCCGAGGACTTCGCCATGGCCGACGTGCTCACGCGGGGCCGCATGGTGTTTGGTGTCGGTCGAGGAACGGTCCCTCGCGAATCCGAGACGCTCGGTGGCGTCGTCGCATCGGGCGACAACGAGATGGCGCTCGATCGCGATCGGCTCAACCGTGAGATCTTCGAAGAGGCCATGGAGGTCATCCGCGAGGCGTGGGGCAACGAGTCTTTCAGCTACACCGGCAAGCACTTCGTGTTCCCGCCTCCCGGCATTCCCGATCGTGGCTCCACGGTCAAGGACCTGACGCTCGTTCCCAAGCCGCTCAGCTATCCCGACCTGCCAAAGATCTACCAACCCGTGACCTCACCGCCGACCATGGACTACGTCGCTCGCGTCGGCCACCAGGCGATCTTTGCCGGCGGACCGGTCGACCGTGTCGGTGCGGCGTGGGACCTGTTCGCAGACAAGGTCACCGAGAACGGACGGACGCTTGCTCCTGGCGAGGGACGTGCATTCCACATCAACGTCCATGTGAACCGCACCACAGAAGCGGCCATTGCCTCCGGCCGCCCCGGCCACGACGAATACGTCAAGTTTCTCTCGCCCTATGGCCGGTTCAAGCAGTACAACGGTGGCGATGTGCCGTTCGACAACTGCCCGACGATCGAGGAGACCATGGCGGAAGAGACCATGGCCATCGGTTCGATCGAACAAGTCGCTGACCTGCTCGGGCGGCTGAAGGATCGGCTCGACCTCCAGCACCTCTTGTTGTTCCCGGACTTCCCCGGGCTCACCCGGGAGCAGATGGACGAGCAGATGCATCTCCTGGCCGAAGAGGTGCTCCCCCGCATCGGTGTCAAGATCGCCAGCTGATCTGCCGGGCTGAGAGAGCGGCCGACTTGTGGAGGTTGGCACGCGGCCCCGATGATGAGGTCGTGGACTTCTCGACGGATCCGGATCATGTGGCCATCATCGAAGGCGTCGAGCGGGTCTGTGCTGATTTCGACGACACGTATTGGGCCGGGTGCGACGAACAACATCGGTTTCCCTGGGATTTCTACAACGCAATGGCCGCCGGAGGCTGGGTCGGCATCTCGATTCCCGAAGAGTTCGGAGGTGGAGGCCGGGGCATCACCGAGGGTGCGCTCGTCCTGAACCGCGTGGCTGCGTCTGGCGCCGCCATGAATGGATCGACCGCTCTTCATCTGACCATGTTCGGCCTCCAGCCCGTGGTGAAGTTCGGAAACCCCGAGCTTCAGCGGGCCTTCCTACCCCGTGCGGCGACCGGCGAACTCCACGTCGCGTTCGGTGTGACCGAACCTGATGCCGGAACCGACACCAGCAGGATCTCCACCCGTGCCATCGAAGACGGCATGGGCGGCTGGATCGTCAACGGTCGCAAGATCTGGACCTCGAAGGCACTCGAATCCGAGGTCTGCCTGCTCCTGGCCAGGACCGATGGTGAACCGGGCCATGGGTTCGGCGGCTTGAGCCTGTTCCTCGTCGACCTCGATCCCGATCATGTCGACATCCGGCCGATTCCGAAGCTCGGGCGCAATGCCGTCGCATCGTGCGAGGTGGCCTACGACGATCTCCCGGTCGAGGGTTGGCGTCTCGTCGGAGAGCGCGGCCGAGGGTTTCACCACATCTTGCACGGGCTCAACGCCGAACGGGTATTGCTGGCCGCGATGGCGTGCGGCATCGGTGAAGTCGCACTTCGGACCGCGGTCGGCTACGCCAACGAACGCGAGGTTTTCGGCCGGCTCATCGGTGCCAACCAGGCGATCTCACACCCCTTGGCAAAAGCCCACATCGAGCTCCAGGCTGCGCTCACCATGGCCATGAAAGGAGCCTGGCTGTATGACCAGGGCCTCGACTGCGGCGAGGTCGCCAACAGCGCGAAGTATCTGGCCGCTGAGGCATCGTTCTTTGCCGCCGACCAAGCAGTGCAGACCCACGGCGGCCTCGGCTATGCCACCGAGTACCACGTGGAGCGCTATTGGCGCGAGGCCCGGCTCCAACGCCTGGCTCCGGTCAGCCAGGAAATGACCCTCAACTACATCGCCCAGAACGTCCTAGGGCTTCCTCGCAGCTACTGACATTGCTGATCCTGAACCGCTTCAGCGGTCGAGCATCGTTGCGGCTTCCTTCAAGTCCTGTGACTCGATGGTGACCACGGCATCTCGATCGAGCGACGTCACACGCTTCGACTCGGCCAGCCGCACGGCCTGACGATTCAGCGCCTGCTCGAACAGGTTCCTGGCGAATCGGGCGTTGCCGAAGCCTTGCTTGCGATCAACCCCACTGAAGATGGCCTCGAGAGCCGGCCCACAGGCCTTCGACAGTTCGTAGTCGGCATCGGCGGCCAAGCTGCGGGTGATCTCGACGAGCTCCAGCGTCGTGTAGTCCGGGAACTCGATTTCGCGTGCAAAGCGAGAGCGGAGGCCGGGGTTGGACTCGAGAAACGACTCCATCAGCGCCGGATACCCGGCGACAACGACAACCAGCCGCTGACGATGGTCCTCCATCCGCTTCAGCAAGGTCTCGACGGCCTCGTTTCCGAAGTCGTTGCTGGCCCGCATTGCGCCCTGCGGTGTGAGGGCGTAGGCCTCGTCGATGAAGAGCACGCCGTCGAGTGCTTTCTTGACCGCCCGATTGGTCTTCGACGCAGTGTGTCCCACGAACTCGCCGACCAGACCGGCACGGTCGACCTCGACCAGGTGGCCCTTCTCCAGCAGCCCGATCGAGCCATACATCTCGGCCAACAACCGGGCAACCGTGGTCTTGCCTGTGCCCGGATTGCCCTTGAACACCAAGTGCTGGCTGGTTGGCACGTCGCTGAGCCCGTGCTCCTTGCGGCGAGCCTGCACTTGGAGGAACGTCAGCTGCGACGCGATCTGATGTTTGACCGAATCCAGCCCGACCAACGCATCGAGATCGGCTTGGATCTCTTCGAGGGAGCGTTTCGCGACGGGCCCGTCGCGATCGAGCCGCTCACGATGCATCTCGATACCGCGCTCGGCGGTTCGGCGCACCTGCAGGCCGGCGTCCCGTAGCCGATCGGTGAAACCTTCGGGTCGCCGAACCATCAGAACAGACTACCGGCGCGTGACGGTCGACAACGTCGACCCCACTCCGTCACGTCGGCAGCGTTGCGGCTGCGGCAGCGATCCCGGTCGTGAGGGCATCGACCTCGAGACCCGCGTTGGTGTCACCAGTGATGCCGAAATAGAACTGATCGATGTAGCTCATGACACCGACGCTGATGCGGACCCTTGATACGAGCGGGATAGCCGGGTAGATCGCCACCATCGGCCGATCGAGAAGTCGGATCTCTTCCGCTGGGCCCGGCACGTTGACCGTGACGGTCGAGATGTCTGAGTACCGAGCGGTCCGGTGGGCCGAGCGCAGACTGAGAGTGGCAACGGTCGGGGCCGAGAGCCCCTGCAACGAGGCCAAGGTGTTGCCGGCCACTGCTCGATGCTCTCGTGCGCCATCGAGGGTTTGGCCGTTGATTGCAAGGATCGCAGCGCTCAGATCCGCCTCTCCAACAGGAAGATCGGCCTCCAGCGAGCTGATCTCGTTGTTGAACCGGTTGCCGGTCGCAACAGCGAGAGGCACCAGCGTGCGGACGGTCCTGGGAATGGAAACGTCGCTGGCTTCGAGCATCGCCCGGAAGCCCGCTGAGACGAGCCCAAGGACGACATCATTGGTCGAGACGTCGAGTGCATCACGTGCAATCCGAATCTGTTCGGCCGACACCGATGTCGTTCCCCAGCGACGGAAGGAGCCAACGGCGCCGACAAGTCGGCCCCCCTTCGATGACTCCGACTGGCTGAACATCGAAAACGCCCGCCGAGCGGGTGAGATCAGCTTGCGGCGAACAAGCCGAACTTGATGGGCAGGATCGAATGCCAGCTCCATCACACCCTGCCCGAGCAGCTGGGCGTCGGTCGGGAGCGCCGGCGGATCCCAATCGTCGACGACCGGAGGCCCTTCGCCAAGCCCGTCGACCACAAGGGTGAGCGGGTCGGTCCCCGAGACCCCGTCAACCATGCTGTGGTGGGCCTTCGACAGAATCGCCCATCGACCGTCCGGCAAGCCTTCGACCATCCACATCTCCCACAGCGGCTTTCCACGATCGAGGCGCTGAGAGAGGATCCGTCCGGCGACGGCCTGGACATCGGCCATCGTGCCGTTGCTCGGAAGACCCGTGTGCCGCATGTGGTAGTCGAGGGAGAAATGGGGGTCATCGACCCACACCGGTCGCTCGAGACCGCCGGGTACGTCGAGAACCCGCTGACGGAGACGAGGGACGAGAGAGACTCGACGGGCCATCCTGGCCAGGAGTTCGTCGAATCTGGGTTCGGGACCGTCGAACACCGCGACGGTCATGCCGTGCATGGCCGTGACCTGATCTTCGATCCTGAGGAAGGAGGCGTCTTCGTAAGTGAGGCGTTCCATGGCGTTTCTCAGTCCGGGTAGGCGACGTCGGCAGGTGAGGTGAGCTGGAGGCCCGCAGCGGTCAGCATGCCCAGAGCGTCGCTGTGGCGTTCCTCGGCCAGCGACGCGGTGGCGGATGCGGTGGCGGCCGTGAGTGACGGTACGACACAGGTGGGGTCCATGGGGTTCGCTCCCATGGCTCTGGCCGTTCCGCGATCGGGCTCGAGCGTCAGGTGGGGAATGCCTGCCTCGTCCAAGACAGCGAGCTCTTTGGCCAGTTGGAAGGTCGGAAAGCCCCGGAGCACCGAAGCGAATGGCGACCGCGGACTCATGGCGGACAGTGACATCGGTGAGAGAACAACAACAAGGTCGAGGTCGAGGTCGGCGAGCAGATCGACGTTCACCATTGAGCGGGTGCCGCCATCCACGTACCGTTGGCCATTGATCTTGACGGGCCGGAAGAACGCCGGAATCGCGCAACTTGCGGCAACGGCGTCGGCGACGTCGACATCGTGGCCCTCATCTCGCCCGAACACCGTGAGCTCGCCGGTATCCAACGAGACGGCGGGAATCCAGGTGGTTTCGGCCGGCCAGCAGTCGTGCAGCTTGGACGTCTGATCGCCGAGAACATCGTTGTCGACTCGACCGTTCGGCAGTGCTCCGACCATGAGGTTCATCGGCCGCAACCGATGAAGCCGGCACGCTTCCCGCATGACGAGCTTTGGCGATGACGGGCCGAACCAGAGACCACCGACCAACCGCACACCACGGCCCGATGCCCGTCGAAGACGAGCCATGTCTCCCGGGTGCGTCGAGATCGACAACATACGATTCACCATTTCGGAAACCGAAACGCCTCCGCGAAGCAGCGCTGCGATGCCCGAGCCGGCAGACGTACCGATGATCAGTTCGGCAGTTCGAGGATCCCAGCCCGTCATCTCTTGGATCGAGCCGAGTACGCCTGCGTGGAACGCGTAGCCCGCGATGCCGCCGCCTCCGAGGGCGAGACCAATGCGAGGGGCTGTGACCACTCACCAATCGTAGGTGCACGGAGGCACGCAGAGCGAGATGGGAAGCACCTAGAGCGTGGTTTTGCTCACCGTGTCGCAGCATCCGGCGGGTCGAATGGCCCACGGATCCCGAACCATCTCTCGACGGTCGGCCACCAATCGTCGGGGACCACGTCGATCGACGACCGCTCGGAACCATCGGGTTCCTTCACGACAAGGGTGTCAGTCCCCATGGTGATCCGAGCTCCGGCCTTGTCGAGCAACCGAGTCACGACCGGTCCCGAGCGGAAGAGTCCGTCTGCGTTGGAGGACAGAGCGTCAGAAGCCGGATCGAAGTCGGGCAGCTCGTGAGCAACTCGTTTGAAACGGTAGTGAGCGCTGGGCACCCCGTCAACGATTCGAGCGAGTGTGGCGCCAATCGGGCTGCCGATGAACTGATAGGCGCCGTTGCCGCCGTCTTGTTCCGCTGCACTGTTCAGTGCGAGTGGTTGTACAAACGTGTCCCCGAACCCGACGTCAACGAGCCATGGCTCATCGACGGTGACCTCGAGGCAGAGATGGTCGATCGTCGAGTTCGGTCCGCCGAGCAGGACCGCTGCGCCCAGCAGCCGGACCTCGAACCCGAGCGTTTCCAACAGTGCGCCGAACGCTCCATTGAGCTCGAAGCACCAACCGCCTCGATGTTGATCAACCACCTTCGGAACCGACCAGTCGAGATCGGTCCGAACCGCTCGCTGGTGGAAGACGTCGAGGTTCTCGAAGGGCACGGCGAGCAGATGGGCCTGCATCAGTTCGGTGAGGGTGGCGAGGTCGGGCGTGATCGTTGTCTGTCGCTCCCCTATCCCGATGCGATCGAGATAGGCGTCGACCACTTCCTCAGCGAGTTGGCTCATGTCATGAGCATGCCGAGTTGTCGGCTTCTGGCGACCAGGTGGCCTTCACTGTCCCACAGCGATCCGGTTTCGATCATTCGGCCGCCGGTGAGGTCGTCGGTCTCGAACGTTGCCATCAGCCAGCCGGGTGCTGGGTGGCGCCGGATGTGCACCGTCATCTCGAGGGTCGGCACCCAGCCGATGGAGCCAAGGCTGGTGAACAGCGAAGGCGGGTAGGCATCGGCGAACAGTGCCAGGGCCAGTGAGTCAGCAGGTCGACCGTCGGCAAAGCGGATCCATCCGGCCATCGTCGCCGCGCCCCCGGTACCGAGCTCGGCCTGGTCGGGCGGAACTCGGACCTGGACGCGATCCAGCAGCGGAAGTGTGACTCCCTGGGCCAAGGTGGCACGGTCGACGCATTCGGCGGGCGGCGGGAGGTCCGGCGGAGCAACCGTGAGCTCGTGCTGCTCTTCGCCACCGCCACGATGCAGATTCCCGAAACCGGCGAGCATCTCCACTCGCACTTTGCCTTGTTGCGAAAACGTGCACCGCGTCGTGGTGATCGAACGCCCCATCTTGAGCACCTCGGTGTCGATGGTGGCCGGTGCATCGGGAACGCCGGGTCGGAGGAAGTGTGCAGTCAGGGTGAGCGGATCAGGCTGGTCGGCGAGCGGATCGACGGCGGCCACCTGGGCCCGCATGGCCTGAAGCGCGATGGCCATGAGATAGCCACCATTCGGATTCTCACCGATGTTCCACGCGGCTGAGACCTGGGCGGTGAACCGCCCTGGTCCGTCTACCACCACGCCGGTTTCGATGTCGAAGGGGCTGACTGCGTGCACGCCCCGAAGCCTAGGGAGTCAGATCAGACGCCGACGACGAAGCTCACGCTGGTGGTTCCGCTCCCACCGATGTTGAGCGTCTGGACGTTCTTTGCACCGTCGATCTGGTAGTCGCCGGCGTCGCCGGTGACCTGCTTGTGAGCGTCGAGGAGCTGACGAACGCCCGTGGCACCGACGGGGTGACCGGCACCGATCAGACCACCACTCGGATTCATCGGCATCTTGCCGTCGATCTCCAACCAGCCGTCCTCGACCGCCTTCCAGCTCTCGCCGGGTGCAGTGATTCCGAAGTGGTCGATCGCCATGTACTCCGAGGTCGTAAAGCAATCATGGGTCTCGATGCCGTCGATCTTCTCGCCGCCACCTTCTCCGAACACATCGGAGATACCGGCGCGGTCCATTGCTGCGGTGATCGTCGAGCGAACGTGGGGAAGCACGTATTCGGCTTCGCGGCTCTCGCGGACCTTGTCCTCGAAGAGAAGACGGGCGGTGTTGTGGCCCCAGCCCTTGATCCGCGGGATCTCGTCGATCGAGATGCCACGAGCGGCCGCATAGCGTTCGGCGTAGTCGCGTGACGCCAGGAAGACACAAACGGCGCCGTCTGTGACCTGTGAGCAATCAGCGAGCCGAATCCGACCCCCGACTTCGGCATTCATGTCGTCTCGTGCAAGGGCATGATCCTTGTTCATGTACCAGGTACGGGTCTGCGCGTTCGGGTTCAGTTTTGCGTTGTCGTAATTGAGCCGGCTGATCTCGGCCAGGTGCTCGTCTGCGAGGCCGTAGCGCTTGTCGTATTCGTCGCCGAGCTTGCCGAAGAGTTTCGGGAAGGGGAAGTCGATGCCTTCTG
>CAZYLX010000045.1:0-11375 GCA_964648595.1 uncultured Acidimicrobiaceae bacterium | reverse complement strand
GCCCTTGCCTGCGGCTGCGAGGTCGGCGGCGGTGACAATGGCCAACACGCCGGGTGCGGCAAGTGCTGCTTCGGTATCAACGTTCGTGATCTCGGCGTGGGCCATCACCGACGTCACGTACGTGACGACCGCAGCGTTCGGCAGCTCCAGATTCGCGACAAAGGAAGTGTCGCCCCGCAAGAGATGCGGATCTTCGACCCGAAGCACAGCGGAGGTGGTGTGATTCTCAGACATCAATGATCCCCCTGGATCGAACGGCGAATCCGCCCGTTCTAGCGGGCAGCCCGGCGTTCTGGGGTATCAGCGGTCCGTGACGTCGTAGAACGTTTCGATCGTGAGCTCGGCAGTCGTCACGTCCAAGGCTGTGCCAAAGGTCGAAACCACAGAGAGGAGTGTGGTTTGGACACCACCAAGGCGCATGTGAACCGTCAACGCTGCCGCCGTTGTGATCGGGTGGATCGACGTGGCATTGGGAACGAGACGTTCCGCTTCGGCGGCCAGCTCGGCGAGGGCCTGGTCGCCGGTGACCGCGTACTGGCGGCGGATGCGATGAATGAGGTGTGCGGCCACCTCGTCCAGGTTCGAGATCATCGGCCCGAGCCCGTCGGGATGCAGCGTCAGCTCGACAACGTTGAGCGGTGGCTCGAGGAGATGCTCGGCAACGCCTTGGGTCATCATCAGAGCGGCATCGTTCGCCAAGACAAGGTTCCAATGACGATCCATTACCAGGGTCGGGTTTGGTTCGCTGCGGGCCAGCATCGTCTCGATGGCTGCTACGACGGGGCGCATTGCTGGTGCGTCGAGATCGAGTTCACTGAACGCCGGTGCATAGCCAGCTGCCATCAGAAGGTCGTTCTGTTCCCGGAGCGGGACG
Source organism: uncultured Acidimicrobiaceae bacterium (assembly GCA_964648595.1). Classification (GTDB taxonomy): domain Bacteria; phylum Actinomycetota; class Acidimicrobiia; order Acidimicrobiales; family SZUA-35; genus SZUA-35. The sequence goes on along the minus strand of CAZYLX010000045.1, from coordinate 10,501 downwards.
TCGAGATGTCGGGCCAGATGCAGCACCAGCTCGCGGCTCGGCGAAGACCGACCGGTCTCGACGTAGGAGAGGTGGCGAGTCGAGACGTCGGCCAGCGATGCGAGGTCGAGTTGGCTCATGCGGCGACGGGAGCGCCACTCTCTGAGCAGGCCGCCGGCTCCTGAGGTTCTCCGGGCGCTTGTCACGGTCTCGCCAACCCGTTTGCTGTTGCTGACATGTCCGCCACCGTACCGACGGACCCAGTCGCGGTTCCATTACCTCAGAGGTCATGGATTCGATCCACCCTCTGCCCTTGAATCGACGTATGACGCAAACACTCACTGCCGAACCCACTGACATCCGCCCCGAGCCCAATGCCGAATCGAAGCTACGGCTCGTCCTCAGAACCAACGCAACGACCTCGGCGCTGGGTGGCCTGGTGATGGCCGTCGCTCCCGGCGCCGCTGATCAACTGCTCGGAACGGGGCACCCAGGATGGGTGCGGGTCGTTGGCCTGGCCCTTGTGCCGTTCGCGGCGTTCGTCGCATGGCTCTCGACGGCCGATCGGCGCCAGCTTCTGTTTCACACACCCGGCATCGTGGCCGGAGATGTTGGCTGGGTCGTGGCGAGCGTCGTCACGATCCTGCTGGGCTGGTACTCAACGACCGGCGTCATCGCCGTTCTGGCGATGGCGGCTGCGGTCGACACCTTCGCGGTGATGCAGTTCGTGCTGCGTCGTCGGCTCTCGCGCTGAAGTGACGTTGACCGGCGCTCTCTCGACTCAAGACATCGTGAAGTGCTTGGATGGCTCCATGGCAAGTCCACAGATCCGACCGACGACTGAAGTCTCCGAGGTCATCCTCGATTCGATGGATCGCATGTTCGCTCAGCTCGCTGACCGGCTCGTCGGTCTGACCGACGACGAGTATCTCTGGGAGCCGGTCGCCGGTATGTGGTCTGTCCGCCAGAACGATGAGGGCCCGCCGATCATCGACGGCGCGGGGAACCGCGAGCCCGATCCCGTGCCGGTGACGACCATTGCGTGGCGGCTGTGGCACATCGCCATCGACTGCCTCGACGACTACACCCGACGGTTCGACGATGACGATAGTGAGGCGTCACCGATCTGGACCTCCAGTGCCGACGAAGCGATCGAGACGCTTGGTGAGAAGTGGGGTGCCTACCGGACTGTGATCGCCGGCCGGGGGTGGTGGGATCAACTCGGTGATTCCTGGGAACACTGGTCGCAACACTCGACCGCCGACATGGCAATGCACGCCAGCAACGAGCTCGTGCATCACGGGGCGGAGATCGGGCTGCTCCGGGATCTCTATCGAGCCGAAACACGCTGAACCATCGGGCAGGACAGCCCCCGAGGTCCCAGAAAACCGATCGGCGCGATCCAACTACCATCTGAACATGGGGAGCGACACGATTCTGCGCTGCGAAGGACTCGTCCGCCGCTTCGGTGATCGCACGGCCGTCGACGGCGTGACGTTCGAGATCGCTCGTGGGGAGACCTACGGCCTGCTCGGGCCGAACGGGTCCGGGAAGACCACGACGATCTCGATGCTCAGCGGGATCCTGAACGCCGATGAGGGGACCGTCGAACTCGCCGGCGAAGCCATGACCCCAAAGGCGGTCGAAGCGAAGCGGGCCATTGGCCTCGTTCCGCAGGAGATCGCGCTGTATCAGGACCTCACGGCGGCCGAGAATCTGCGCTTCTTCGGGCGCCTGCAGGGGCTCCGAGGCAAGGCGCTTGCCGCCCGGATCGACGAGGTGCTCGACGTGGTCGCTCTGCGCGACCGTGCCAACGATCGGATCGACGAGTTCAGCGGGGGCATGAAACGGCGAGTCAACATCGCCGTCGGTCTCCTGCACCGGCCGCAGCTCCTCGTGCTCGACGAGCCGACAGTCGGAGTCGATCCGCAGAGTCGGAACCAAATTCTGGCCAGCGTGGAGACACTCGGTACGGCCGGTCTCGCCGTTCTCTACACCACGCACTACATGGAAGAGGCCGAGCGGCTGTGTGACCGAATCGGCATCCTCGACCACGGTCGGATGATCGCCGAAGGAACTCAGACCGAGCTGGTGGCTCGGGTCGGAGAGAGCGACCTCATCATCATCGAGGGCGAACATCATTCGTCAGTCGTCGAGTGGTGTCAGGACGTGATCGCCGTCTCAGGCGCCGAGCAGACTGGGCGAGGGGTCGAAGTCACTTCGACCAACGGCACGAAGACGATCGGGCCACTGCTCGCTGCATTCGAGGACCATGGCATCGACGTACCGGGCCTCCAGCTGCGAGAGCCCAATCTCGAAGCCGTGTTCCTCGAGCTCACCGGCCGAGCACTCCGGGACTGAATGTGTTTCGCCAATCGGTCACCATCGCCGGCGCCGAACTTCGGAGACGGTTCCGGTCGAAGTCGGCGCTGATCACCTCCTTCGTTGCTCCGCTCGCCATGGCCGTCGTCTTTGGTCTCATGCTCGGTGGCACGGACTCGACGTCGTTCTCCATCGGGATCGTCGATGCCGGCGGAACACTGCAATCCGCAGGTGTCACCGCAACACTGCTCGCTCCCGACGACGATTCCGAGAGCGACCCCGTTCGCTTTGTCTCGTACAGCAACATTGCCGAGGCTGAGACAGCGGTCGACGACGATGATGTCGGCGCCGCGATCGTGGTCGGCGATGGTGTTGATCTGGTCGTCATCACGAACCCGTCGAGCCCACTCGCAGGACAGGTGGCTCGATCAGTGGCGTCGAGCATCGCTGGTGCGGTCGAGACCGGCGGGGCCCCTCCGCTCGAACTCCAGCCAATTGCCCTCGGCGGGCGTGACCTGTCGCCTTCGGCGTTCTTCGGAGCATCGATGGCGATCCTCCTGTTGTTCTTTTCGACGGGGCTCGCCGCCCAGTCGATTCTCGAGGACAAGGAGAATCGGACACTCGACCGGATGCTCGCCGGGCCGACCACGCTGTGGTCGATCTTGATCGGCAAGGTCGCAGCGGTGGCGCTGATGGCTGTTGCGGGGTTCGTCGTCGTGTGGCTGGTGACGACAGCGGTGTTCGGCGCAACCTGGGGCAATCCGGTAGCCGTGATGGTTCTGATCGTGTTCACGATCTTTGCTCTGGCTGGGGTAGCCACGTTCGTCGGCGGCCTTGCCTCGACCGCGCAGCAGGCTATGACCCTGACCGCTGTTGTCACGTTCGGGTTGAGCCTGCTCGGCGGCAACTTCACCGGTCCGGCCGATGCCCCCGCCGCGCTTCGAGCGATCCGTGGTTACACACCGAACGGCAAGGCGCTGGAAGCATTCACCGAGCTCAGCGTCGATGCATCGTCGGTCGGCTCAATTGGTTCGACGCTCGTCGTGCTCTTCGGCTTCGGGTTGCTTTTCGGTGGGGTCGGTTTGGTCTCTGTCCGTCGGAGGCTCATGGCATGAGCGGTGTCTGGGGATTCGTGGTGGCCCTGCTCACCCAACAGAGCCGTGACCGCACGTCGTTCTTCTTCATGCTCGTTTTGCCAATCGCCATCATCGTGATCATCGGTGCCTCGTTCGGAGGCCCGACCACCGTCGAAATCGGGGTGGTCGGTGATGGACCAGAAGCCGACGCCGTTGTTGCCGCGCTCGAAGTGCAGGACGATGTTGACGTCGAACGGCTGAACATCGAACAGGCGCAGGCCGACATTCGGCGGTTCGACCTCGAGGCAGCAGTCGTCGTCAACAGCGACGGTACATACGGAGTCCTGACCAACGAAGCCAGCGGTGGAGGCTTCGCCGCTCAATCGACAATCCAACGTGTGCTCGACCGTTTGGAGTCCGGCGTCGCAGCTGATGCTCCGAGCGGCGTCACCATCCAGTCGGTCGGAGAGGCACGGTTCGCATCTCAGGGTGCTTTCGCACTCACCTCGGCCCAGAACCTGGTGCTCTTCACGTTCATCACGGCGCTCACGTCCGCCACGCTGCTGGTTCGTGCTCGCGAAACGGGGGTTTTACGCCGGGCCTTGACTGCCCCGGTCTCGTCGAGATCCATCGTCGTCGGGGTGGGTGCGGGATGGCTCGTTCTGGCGTTGGTACAGACGTCGATCATCGTCGCCGTCGGGGCGCTGGCCTTCGGGGTCGACTGGGGCGATCCAGTTGCCGCGACAGCGCTGGTGGTGGTGTTCGCTCTTGTAGGAGCCGGCGCCGGCCTGCTGCTCGGATCGGCACTCGACTCGGAGAACACCGCCGGAGCCGCCTCAGCGCCGGTCGCGTTGGTACTTGCCGCGATCGGAGGCTGCATGGTGCCGGTCGAGGTCTTCCCCGAGGGCCTTCGCACCGTGTCGAAGGTGACACCTCACTACTGGGCGTTGGAGTCCTGGAAAGAGCTCATGTTCGATGGAGCAGGCTTCGGCGACATCGCACCGCAGCTTGGCGTGCTCGTCGGGTTTGCGGTCGTCCTTCTCGCTGCCTCTTCCGTTGTGCTTCGCCGATCGCTCGTCAACTGATCGCGTCACTCGCGCCGGTCCTTCCGGTCAAGAAAGCTGGGTTACGGTCGAGAACTTCGCAGCGAGAGGTACTCATCATGAAGAATCCAATCTTTGGCTACGCCCGACCGACCTCGCTCGCCGAGGCCCTCCAGCTCCTGGCCGACACGCCAGATGCCAAGGTCCTGGCCGGCGGTCAAAGCCTGCTGCCCGTGCTTGCGCTTCGACTCGGCGCACCCGATCTGGTTGTCGACATCGGTCGAGTTCCCGACCTCGACCGGATCACGATCGGTGCTGACGGCTCGGTCACGATCGGCGCCTTGGTCCGTCACGCGGACGTCGAGGACTCGGCCGAGATCGCGGTCAACGCTCCGCTCGTTGCCGCCGCCGCTCCGTACATCGGTCATCGCGCCATCAGGAATCAAGGTACGACGGTCGGCAGCATCGCCCATGGAGACCCGGCGGCCGAGATGCCCGCCGTCTGTCTTAGCGTCGGCGCCGTCATGGTTGCGGCCTCCGTGCGAGGGCAGCGTGAGATCCCTGCCGCCGAGTTCTTTGTCGGGTTCCTCGACACTGCTCTGGAAGAAGACGAGATCCTCGTTGAGGTCCGGTTCCCGCCGACCCCTGTTGGAGCGGTCGGATCTGTTGTCGAACAGTCCCGGCGTCATGGCGACTATGCACTCGTCGGTCTCTGCACTCAGCTCACGCTCGTCGATGGTGCCATCTCGTCGGCTGCACTTTCCTTCCTCAACGTGGGGTTGACGCCGATTCGCTGTGCCGAGGCCGAGGCCGTGTTGTTCGCTGAACCGCCGAGTGAGGACCTGTTCTCGCGAACGGCCGAAGTGGTGTCAGCCACCCTGACCCCGGCCGCCGATGTCCACGCCAGCGCCAACTATCGCAAGCACTTGGCCGGTGTCCTCACCAAACGGGGACTCAGAGAGGCCATGCAACGAACGGAGGTGTCGGCATGACCGACGCAACAACCGGTGTCAGGGTCGCGATCGGCGGCTCGATCCAGATCACCTGCTCGATCAACGGCGAAGCGATGACGATCGAGACCGAGGTTCGTCGATCGTTGTCCGATGTCATCCGCCAGGAAGTCGGCCTCACAGGTACCCACCTCGGGTGCGAGCATGGGGTGTGCGGCGCTTGCACGATCATCGTCGACGGTAGAGCGGTTCGTTCGTGCCTCATGCTGGCAGCGCAAGCCGATGGTGTGGAGATCACGACCATCGAAGGCCTCGCCACGGGTGATCAGTTCCACCCCGTGCAGCAGGCGATGCACGATCGGCACGGTTTCCAGTGCGCCTTCTGTGCTCCTGGCTTCCTCATGACCGCCGTGGCAATGCTCGAGCGGAATCCGAATCCGAGCACCGACGAGATCCGGTCCGAGCTGTCCGGGAACCTCTGCCGCTGCACGGGCTATCAGTCGATCATCGACGGTGTCGCCGAGGCGGTCCACCTCATTGCTGGTGAAGCCACGACCGGCAGAAGCACGACCGGCAGAAGCACGACCGGCGACGACGGAGCGAGCGCATGACCACCACCGCACAGACCAGTGGGCTCGGCGGCTTCGTCGGCCAGAGCGTCAAGCGAGTCGAGGACAAGCGCCTGCTGACCGGACGCGGTCGCTTCGTCGCCGATGTTCTTCCACCCGATTGCCTCCACGCGGCCTTCCTCCGCAGCCCGTACGCCCACGCAACTATCCTGTCGATCGACACGTCTGCAGCTCGATCGCTGCCAGGGGTCGTCACGGTCGTGACCGGCGAGCAAATGGAACAGATGACCAATCCGTTCCTTCCCTTTTCGCCGCTCCCTGGCCTTTACACCCCGCTCTACTTAGCACTGTCGAAGGACAAGGTTCGGATGGTCGGCGACCCGGTCGCCATCGTTGTTGCCTCCTCCCGGTACGTGGCAGAAGACGCCCTCGAGCTGATCGAGGTCGACTACGAACCTCTGGAGCCGGTGGGCACAATCGAGCAGGCCCTCGATCCCTCGTCAGCCCAACTATGGGAGAAGGCCAACCACAATCTCCTCTACGACACGACAGACACCTTTGGCGACGTCGATGCCGTTTTCGCATCCGCCGATCACGTCTTCACCGAGACGTTCACCTGCCCCCGACAGTCGAATCAACCAATGGAGACTCGGGGGACCCTCATCGAGGTTGATCCCGTCACCGGTCAGATCGAGGTGCGGTCGGCGACCCAGTCGTCTCACATGTTGCGTTGGATGCTGGCTGCGTACACCGACAAGAAGGGTGGCTTCGCTTCCCTCAAACACTTTGCCACCAACAAGCAGCGGCGGAGCGGGCTCGTCTCCGGAGCGAAGTCGCTGTTCGCTGAGAAGGGCGAGGCGCTCCAGGAGAGCGACAACGCCGGCATGGTCGACCAGATCAAGGCCGATCCGTCAATGGTGCCTCACCTCATGCGGACACTCGCCGGTGTTGCAGGCAAGGAGCGCTTCGTCAACGTTGTCGCCGATGACATCGGTGGTGGATTCGGAGCGAAGGGGTCCGTCGCTCGAGAAGACATCGCGGTGTGCGCCGTGGCCATGGCGCTCGGTCGCTCTGTCACCTGGATCGAGGACCGGGTCGAGAACCTGTTGGACGGTGGGCAGGCAAGAGAGGAAGACATGACCCTGTCGATCGCCGCTGACGCCGACGGCACCGTGCGAGGGCTGAAGGTCGACTTGATCATCGACCAAGGTGCGTACGCGGCCTCGCCGGTCGGTGCTGCCATGACCACGCGGATGATGAAGGTGATGCAGCCCGGTTCCTACCGCTTCGAGGCGTTCGAACAGCGCAGCAGAATCGTGGCAACGAACAAGGGCAAGTACGTCGCCTACCGAGGCCCGTGGGCCAACGAGACTTGGGCTCGAGAGCGAATGATGAACGTGGTGGCTCGTGGCCTGGGTTTGAGTCAGGCTGACATCCGGCGCAAGAACATGTACGGCGATGAGGACTACGCTGATCTGTCGAAGCCGGCGGCGATGCTGACGGGGCCCACCCTCGACGTCACGATGTCGGTTCGCAAGACCCTCGACCGTGCGGTGGAGCTGGCAGACCTCGATGGTTTCGAGCAGGCCAGAAGCGACGCGGCGGCCCGAGGTCGCTGGCTGGGTGTTGGGATCGCCAGCTACCACGAGGCCGCGCCCGGCCCGCCCAACTACTGGGAATGCGTCAATCCCGGCACCAGCGCACTGCTCGGCCAACCGGCACGGGCAACCGTCGACCCTGAGGGCAACGTGAAGGTCTTCACGCCCCAGATGCCTCACGGCCAGAGCCACGAGACCACCTACGCCCAGGTTGCAGCCGACGAGCTCGGTGTCGCGATCGAAGACATCGAACTGGTCTCGGGTGATACCTCGCGGACGCCGTTCGAATTGCTCGGCACCGGCGGGAGCCGAGGAGGGCCGGTCGGTGGGGGTGCGATTCGGCTGGCTGGGCGCTCCTTGCGTCAGGAGCTGGTGGAGGCTGCGGCCGATCTGCTCGAAGCGAACGTCGACGATGTCACGATCGCCGATGGCAACATTCACGTTGCCGGTGTGCCGGCGAAGGGTGTGTCGTTCGCCGATGTCGCAGCTCACGTTGCCGACAAGGATCCTTCTCGGCGAGAGCTGCCGTTCGACGTGAGCGAGAATTACACCTCAGCAGGCGACGGGGGCTGGTCGGTTGCCACCCACGTGTGCTGGGTCGAGATCGACAAAGAGACTGGCTTCGTCGAGATTCCTCGCTACCTGGTGGTCGAGGACTGCGGCCCTGTGATCAACCCGGCCATCGTTGATGGCCAGGTGCGAGGCGGCGTCGCCCAAGGCGTTGGTGCTGTGCTCTACGAGAAGGTCGCATACGACGCGGAGGCGACGCATCAGTCGACCACCTACCTCGACTACCTCATCCCCACGTCAATGGAGATTCCGACGATCGAGATCGAGCACATGGAGACGCTGTCGCCGGGCGAGAACGACTTCCGCGGAGTTGGCGAGGGTGGGATGCTCGGTGCGCCGGCGGCGATCACCAACGCGATCGATGATGCGCTGGCGTCACTGGGTGTCACTATCACCGAGCAGCACCTGCCCCCGTACCGGATCCTCGAACTCGCCGGCGTCATCACTCCCGACAGCTGACCCCCGACAGCTGACCCCCCAACAGAGCCCGACACCGAACCGGGGGCCCGCAACATCAAAAACGAGGGTGACGAACCCCGGGTTCGTGACCCTCAGTTTCAGTGCTCTCAGCCCCCGGTTGTGGTTGCTGGTGCGGTTGCCGTTGCGGGTGCGAGGACGCTGGCCAGCGCCGTCAGTTGGGACGGGACGATGTGGAACCAGGCCCACTTTCCCCGTTGCTCCCGCTCGACCAAACCGGCCTTGACCAGCTGTGAGAGGTGGTGACTCATGGTCGGCTGGCTGCGGTTGAACAACGCAGGCAGGTCGCAGGCGCAGACCTCGCCAGTCGGAGAAGCAGCAATGACAGAGACGAGGCGGAGGCGGACCGGGTCGGCCAACGCCTTGAAGACTGCTGCCAGCTCGACGGCCGTCGCATCGTCGATCGCGTCATCAGACAGCGGCGAGCAGCAGAGCACATCCAGTGAAGCTGAATCGTTCATACAAACATATTGACAGATATCGATGCGTAGGTCTATCGTATTGACAAACATCGAAACGTTCGATGTGAACCGATCAAGGAGCGACCCTTCATGCGTCTGCAACTCGCCCTCAATGTCTCCGACCTCGATGAAGCCATCGACTTCTATTCGAAGATGTTCGGCACCGTGCCGGCCAAGGTCCGCGAGGGCTATGCCAACTTCGCCATTGAGACACCGCCGCTGAAGCTGGTGCTCTTCGAAGGCGCCGGTGAGCCCGGGTCCATCAATCACCTCGGTGTCGAAACAGAGACCGCGGAACAGGTGGCAGCGGCCGAAGCCCGGCTCTCGTTCTCCGGGCTCGAGACGACCGGTGTCGAGGACACACTCTGCTGCTTCGCCGAAAAGACCGAGACCTGGGTCGACGGTCCAGACGGTGCAAAGTGGGAGTGGTACGTGAAGACGGGCGACAGCGAACAGCTCGAGAATGTTGTCGTCGCCGGTGCTGGCGCGACCGCCGGTCGCTGCTGCTGAGCTGACCACCTCGGGATCTGTCCCGGATAACTCCCAGATGTGAGAGTTATCCGGGACAGATCGAGCTAGCGGCGGCGTGCGTCGGTGAGGACCGGCCAGGGGATCAATCCCAGGCGCGGAATCCTGCGCTGTGCCGAGACCTCGAACCCCGATCTCTCGAGCAGCCCCGCCAACCTCCGAGGAGCGAGCGCTCGGAACGGCTGCCCTGCGGCCCGAGACATGCGTCGCATGACGACATCACCGATATCGGTCGTCGCGGCGATGGATGCCAACAGGAGTCGCCCGTCGGGCCGTAGGACCCGTCCCAGCTCGGCGAGCGTCGCTCGCTGGTCGGGGTACCAATGGAACGATTCGCTGCAGGTGATCACATCGACCGAGGCTGACGCGACCGGCAGGAATTGTGCGTCTGACCGAACCAGCGCTGTTCCGGCTGACTGGTCAGCGTCTTGCTCAGCCAGTCGAGTTGCCGCTTTGGTGAGCATGCCCTCGGAGAGGTCAACACCGAGGATTGTTGCCTCAGGGAATCGAGCTGCGAGGGGCGCGAGAAACTGTCCCGTTCCGCAACCGAGGTCCAGAATCACCGCAGGCTCTGACCGGCGGAGCCTGCGCAACATCGCTTCGTGGATCGGGCGGTAGGTCAGCGCCTGCAGCTGTTTGCTGTCATACGTAGCGGACCATTGATCGAAGAACGCGGGCGCGGTGCGATCCGTTGTGGTCGCCGCTGACCCGTCCGTTGATTGCGGAGTCGACATGCCACCAGCGTGCCACCCCGTTGAGGTCGATGTGGAAGCGTGTCCGAGGACGGGGTTTGTTTCTGAGTCGGAGACGCAGACCTTCACGACTGCGGAGGGTGTCGAGCGCCTCTTGACGAGTTCACGAGTGGTAGTCCAACCACTTTCATCCGACCAGCCCATGCCGATACCAGAAGGTGATGTCTTCGCCCCCA
>CAZYLX010000044.1:0-11400 GCA_964648595.1 uncultured Acidimicrobiaceae bacterium | reverse complement strand
CGCTCTCGTGGCTGTCCGGGATCAGGCGAGCACCATCTTGACGTCGATTGGCCAGCCGACCGATCTCGTCACTGACCTTTACTTGTGTGAGCTGATCATGCGCGAGGCGCGACTCAGCGGCGAAGGCTGGGACCCCGCCGACCTCGGTCCACTCGAAACCCACGCTGTCGAGATGCTGAAGCAAAGGCTCGCATGACCCGGACACCGGGAGCGAAACTCCAGTCCAATGCCGCGGCGTCATCGGTCGCGGTGGCTGGCGCGGCGACCACCACACTGGCCAGCTTCCTCGTCGCGTTTCTTGTCTCGCAGGAGTCGAAGGGCTTCGCTGGTGCGTTCTTCACATCGACCGCTGTGGCGACGATCGCCGGGAACAGCCTGGCTCTCGGCACGCCGACCTCGCTCGTCTACTTCATGCCCCAGGCATTGGCCGGAGAACGGCCGTCACCGCGAGCGTTGATCGTTCAGACGCTTCGGCCTGTCGTGATCGCATCCTGCGCGGCCGCTATCGCCGTTGCGCTCCTCGCTCCGTTCTTCGCCGAACTCGTTTCAGACGAACGCGTGTCGGAGATCACGACCCTCGTCCGGGCGTTCGCACCAGCGATCCCCGCATGGGCCATCACCGCCGCATTGCTCGGCGCCACTCGCGGCCTCGGCTCGATGACACCCACCGTCGTCGTCAGTCAGGTCATGCGACCCGGGGGCCAGATTCTCTTCCTCGGCACGCTCTACATCATTGGTTCGCCATCAACGCTCGCTGTTGGTCTCGGTTGGATGCTGCCGGTGGTGATCGCGATGGTCGCAGCATTCGTTGCCGTGGCCAGGCTGGGCGGATTCGACGGCGACCGTGAGAGCGCAGTCTCCACCACGGAGTTCTGGTCGTACGCCAGGCCACGAGCGGTGGCGAACTCACTCCAGATCGCGCTCGAACGCATCGATGTCATCTTCGTGCAGGCGATTCTCGGCGCCGATGCCGCCGGCGTCTACGGAGCGCTCACTCGCTACATCGCCGCCGGCAACTTCCTGATCTTCGCCGTTGCCCAGGCCGTGTCTGTCACGCTTCGCCGAGCGATCGCCACCGAGAATCTCCGCCGGGCCGGACAGATCCTTCGCCAAACCACGGCGTGGCTCGTGCTTGCTGCATGGCCCTACTTCCTCATCGTGGCCCTCAAGCCCGAACCACTGGCCAACATCCTCAACAGCGAGTTCGTGGCCGATGCGGGCATCCTCACCATTCTGGCCGCAGGCATGATGGTGAGTGCCGCCGCCGGCCCGATCGACCTCACGTTGTTGATGCTCGGGAAGAGCAAGCTCAGTCTGGCCGGAATCGTGATCGCCATCAGCACCGACATCGCGCTACTGGTTGTGTTGGCTCCGCGCTACGGGCTTGCCGGCGCGGCATCTGCCTGGGCGATCAGCGTGATCGTCCAGAACCTGTTCGCCAGTTACTTCGTCCGACGCACCAGCGGCCTCACAACACCGAGCGCTGCCTGGCTCCGCGCCGCTCTTCTGACCGTCGGCGCCACCGTGCCGATCAGTCTCGTGACCGCAAACGACTTCGGCGGCCTGGTCGTCACCGGCGCTGTCGCCGGAGCACTCCTGCTCGTCGGTATCTACTTCAGCCGAGACACGTTCGGACTCGGCACGCCGCTCACCGGCCCACCAGGTCCCGAACCATCCGGCTGAACGCCCGCCTTGTCGGCTCGTCGCTGCGATGCGACCAGGCGCACTCCGGGTAGGTACCGCCAGGCGCCGTGACATCAAACCACGCGACGTAGTCCAGATCGACCGCCCGGTACGGCCCCTCGTCCCAGCCGATCAGTACGTCGACTGCAGCATCCATCCATCCGACGCGCCGCTGCTCGTTTGCTGGGTCGGCAGCAGAGGCAAACTCGGGCAGGGCCAACGGCCTTGCTCGGTCATCGGCAAATCGAACGGCGGGCTCGATCAGCGTGTCGAAGCTGACCCACGGGCGATCGGTCCCCTGGCAGGTGTACCAGTTGTAGAGATCGGCCCCGATCACGTCGACCACGTCGTCGCCCGGATACCAGCTTTCTCCGCTGCCACTGGCCAGGGAATCAACACCGACCGTCCAGACCATGTCGATGTCATCGCCTCCTCTGTCCCTGACGAGTTCGACGAATCGCCGCCATGCTGCTCGATACTCGAGGGCCGTCCCGTTCGGCGCGCTGTCTCGGGTCTCTGGTTCATGATTCAACGTGAACCGGAGGTCGGGTCCAAGGGCAATGAGGTCGTCGGCCCACGCCACCATCTCATCGTGCAGCAGGGTGCCTTCACTCGCCGTCGAGATCTCGACCCAAGGAATTGGCGTTCCGTCCTTGCGAACGGGCCGGACGCTGAGATGGACCGCTCTCCCCTCGGCTTGAATCAAGGCGACATCCGATGCCCCGAGGTCGTCCTCCCACCGGCGGAAGAGACGGATCAGGTGCATGGTCTCGCCGACATCGGCCTCGATGGCCCGAATCGTTTCGATTCGCCCTTCGGGAACGGCGACGCCGATCAGCGGACCGGGCGGAGGCACGAGTGTCGTCGCGACCGGAATGGGAGGCTCGGTCGTCGCTGCTGCGCGTGACGGCGATGATTGGGTTGTCCGAACCACCGAAGATGGCGGGGAACTGACCTTGTCGTCGGCGACGCAACCGGCAAGAGCAAGACACGCGGCGAGAGCAAGCCAACGGGCACGGGAAAGCCAACGGGTGTTGACAAGCAGAATGCCTTCGGCTGCCAGCAGCCTTCTCACGCGAGAGCGATCGCCTCGGCGTCGGGAACGGCGCCCTCTCCCTGCAATCGGAGGGCGATCGCCGCGGCGGCAAACACCGTGAACAACTGATCGGGAACCATCAGGTAGTACGGCATCTGGACGATGCCAACGATGATCACGACATGCATCCACAAGCCCGCGGTCGAGGCTTGCTTTCTCGTGTACCAGGCGAGGCTCAACATCGTTCCGACAAAGCCTGCTGCACCGAGGAAACCATGCGAGAACGTGGCGAACCACAGCTGCCCATGGGTGCCGACCGAAGGCAGATTCCGTTCGTTCGGCCGAGGGGCTCCCCACCCGAAGACCGGCTTCTCGACCGCACCCTCGACAGCGTCGACAGCGAGACTCGTTCGATCCTCGTTCGAATGCCCTGTGTTGATGCGAGTGGCAATGATTCCACCGAGCGGTGTCAGCGAGAGCACGACGACCAGCACGACCATGGCCCACAGGCCCTGGATCATGAGTTTGCGTTCACCGGCGACCCCCAGCCGAACCGCGGCATAGATGACGCCGAGGCCAAGACTCAGCCAAAGCCCCCGATTCAGGGAGATCACTGCCGGCAGCACGCTGGCGACCATCAGGACGCGAATCAGTCTCGGCGAGAACCCGACGCGACGGTCATAGAGAGCGACAAAGGCGAACGGCGTGAGCAGCGCAAGCATCGAGCCCCACTCGTTGGTGTAGGTGAACGGGGCCTTCGGCCGTGGTATCGGTACACCGATGATGTCTTGAAGTTGAGCGAAGCTGGGCTCGAGCCACGCCTTGATCAGATCGTTCTCACGCAGCCCACCAGGTGTGACGTAGTAGAGCGGCGCCCGGAATGAGAAGTCGCCGAGCACGAAGGCCAAGTAGCCGCCGACGACGGCGATCATCCACAAGATGGTGAACATTCGGATCACCCGGAAGACGTTGATCCCTCGCTTGCCATTGAGGATGTAGAGCAGGAAGACGCTCGCCCCGACGTAGTAACCGAATCGGAGTCCCCACCCGAAGAAACGCGATACAGCGTCGAGGCTCAGGACCGAGCCGACGACAGCGACGAGGTAGATGAGCCACCACCCCGACCCCTTCGGTACAACAAGGCCCCGCCGTCGAACAAGCGATGCCGCCATCGGTAGCGAGAGCACCACCCACATGAAACCGCTGAGCCCCAGCATGAACCAGAGCGGATACCAGGCGACCATCATCGCGATGGGCCAGAACGGGAGCGGGGCATCTACCTCGGAGCGAAAAACTCCGCGGTCGATGCTCGGCGCGATCATCAGTCCGAGTCGCTTTCGGCAACCACGGTTCCGACAACCTCTGCACCGACGCGACGCAGCTGTTCGATCGCGTCGGCAACGTTGCGGCGCGTGGCCCGCGACGGCTCGACGACGATGACGGCCCCCTCGCAGATGCGGGCGAGGTCGCTGGCGTCGGCGACTTGGAGAACCGGCGGGGCTTCGATCACCACCAGATCGTAGTAGTCCCGAGCCTTGTCGATGAGCTCGCCCAACGCCTGGCCCTGGAGCAGCTGGGATGGTTGCTCGACCGTCCTTCCGGCGAACAACATCTCGAGCTCGGGCAGGTCCGAGTCGATGACGAGCGACCTGCGCAGATCCGCGTGATCGATCAATACATCACTCAAACCGGCATCGTTCGACGCGCCGAAGCGGTCGTGAAGACTTGGCTTTCGAAGGTCGGCCCCGACCAACAGGGTGCGACGGCCGGAGCGGGCGGCGGCGACCGCCATGTTTGCCGCGACCGTCGTTGCCGACTGCGGGTTGTTCGTTCCAGCGACGAGCACGACGGACCTGTCCGATTGGTCGAGCTGGAAGAGGAGGCTGCCCTGGACGCGTCGGTAGGCCTCTCCGCGAGGCGAGTTGACCTCAGCGATTCCAGCCTCGCCACCAAGACGGAACAAGCCGTTGCCGACGGGCACCTCTCCGAGCACGCCGACACCCATCGATGCCAACTCGCGGCTCGTGTCCCGGAAGCGGTCATCACGGCGATCGAGCAAGTATGCGGCTGCCACGCCGCCGAGCAGGCCGACAAGACCGCCACCGACGAGACCAACTGGGAGTGACAGGCCACTGAGCGACTCGGGGAGATCGTCATTGTCGAGTACGACGCCGGGGTCGACGCTGATGGCGTTGAGGTTGGCCAACTTCGCGCCGATGGCCTGGAGCTCTTGGGTCTTCGAAACCTCGCGGTAGCCGAGTGACCGCAAGAGACCGGGATCGTCGCCCGCCGCCGAAACCTGGGCGGAGAGAGCATCGAGTTCGGCGATGAGCTGCGCTTCGCGCTCCAGCAACTGGGCGCGAGACAGCTGGGTGCTCAGCAAGCCCGCTGCTTGGCGGAAGTCGAGATAGGCGTGTGCTGAGGCGTCGGCGAGGTCTCTGGATCGCTCAGCGGTGCCGGCTGAGACGGAGAACACCAGAATCTGCGAATCGCTCGGAACCGAAACATCGATCAACGCTGCGGCCAGCAGGACATCGTCCTGGTTCATCGTGGCGAGGGAAGCGGCCGCCTCGACCTCCGGGTCATCAAGATTCATTGTGCCGAGATCTTCGGCGGCTTGAAGGAGCGCGAGGCCCCGTTCGGTCACTCGTTGCGACGACGCGATCAGCCGTTCGTTGGTCGTGTTGACCTGGCGGTTGATGTCGAGATTGGGGTCGTCACCCACGGCCAAGAGCGGCCGGACCTCGACGCGAGCCTCGGCATCGTAGGTACCCGTCTGGACCTGCGTCAGAACGACGCCGAAAATGCAACCGGCCAACGTGGCCCCGAGGATCACGGGCAGGTAGCGCCGCAACACCGAGGTGTATTCAGACACCGACACGACGTTGGAGTTGTTGGCCAAACTGGGGGATGCCATGAGACGCCCTTGTGGAGTGTGAAACGGCGACCGCCGTCCGATAGTTGCATCGTCCACGGATCCGGGTCGATGAGTCCTCCTAGTCTCGCAAAAACTGACCCGCAACCGGCTGAGTCAAAGGGCCTCGCGTCGCAGGTACTCCTTCTCAGTGGATAGGGGCTCGAAACAGACGATCCTTCCTAAACTCAAGCGCGACTACTACCGACAGGAATGCGTGATGACATATCAGCTGACCGATGTTGGAGCCCTGGAGGCAGAGGCGATCCACATCATTCGGGAGGTGGCTGCCGAATTCGAACGGCCAGCGCTGCTGTTCTCGGGTGGTAAGGATTCGATTCTGCTCCTCCACATGGCCATCAAGGCATTCGCTCCGGCGAAGGTCCCGTTCCCGATCATGCACGTCGATACAGGCCACAATTTCCCCGAGGTGATCGAGTATCGCGACCGTCGTGTCGCAGAAACCGGCGTGCGCCTCATCGTTGCCTCGGTGCAGGAACAGATCGACAAGGGCCTGGTGAAGGAAGAGACCGGCCCGCGAGCAAGCCGCAACGGTCTCCAGACCTCGGCGCTGCTCGACGGTATCGAGACGCACAAGTTCGATGCACTCTTCGGCGGAGCTCGCCGGGACGAGGAGAAAGCTCGAGCCAAGGAGCGCGTCTACAGCTTCCGAGACGAGTTCGGCCAGTGGGATCCGAAGGGCCAGCGCCCTGAGCTGTGGAACCTCTACAACGGTCGCCACGCTCAAGGCGAGCACTTCCGTATCTTCCCGATCTCGAACTGGACCGAGCTTGACGTGTGGCACTACATCGCCGACCAAAACATCGACGTGCCCCAGATCTACTTCGCCCACAAACGGCCCGTGTTCAAACGTGACGGCATGTGGCTCGCAGACACCGAATTCATCACCCGCATGGAGGGTGAAGAAGTCGAAGAGCGCACCGTGAGATTCCGCACCATCGGCGACGCGAGCTGCACCGGCGCCGTCGACTCTCCCGCCAACAGCATTCACAAGGTGATCGAAGAGGTCGCGGCCACCCGCATCACCGAACGCGGCGCAACTCGCGCCGACGACCGCCGCACCGAGGCGGCCATGGAAGACCGTAAGAAGGAAGGCTATTTCTGATGGAATTGCTTCGACTCGCCACCGCCGGTTCGGTGGATGATGGCAAGAGCACGCTCATCGGTCGCTTGTTGTTCGACTCGAAGTCGATCTTCGAAGACCAACTCGAAGCGATCGAGGCAACGACAGCGGCCCGTGGCGCCGAGGGCATCGATCTCGCGTTGCTGACCGACGGCCTCCGGGCGGAGCGCGAGCAGGGCATCACCATCGATGTCGCTCACCGTTACTTCGCCACGCCCAAGCGCAAGTTCATCATCGGTGACACACCGGGCCACATTCAGTACACCCGCAACATGGTGACCGGCGCATCGACCGCCGACCTCGCCATCGTGCTGATCGATGCTCGCAAGGGCGTGCTCGAACAGAGCAGACGACACGCGTTCATTGCGTCGCTACTCCGCATCCCGCACATCGTCCTTGCCGTCAACAAGATGGACCTGGTCGACTACGACGAGAAGGTGTTCGAAACCATCCGCGAAGAGTTCACCACCTTCGCAGCAAAGCTCGACGTCACGGACCTGACATTCATCCCGATGTCGGCGCTCAATGGCGACAATGTCGTTGATCGCTCCGAGAACATGCCGTGGTACGAGGGCTCGACCCTCCTGCACCACCTCGAAGAGGTTCACATTGCCTCCGACCGCAATCTGGTCGACGTGCGGTTCCCCGTGCAGTTCGTGATTCGACCGCAAACCGCTGAGCACCCCGACTATCGGGGGTATGCCGGCACCGTCGCCGGCGGCGTGATCAAACCTGGCGACGAGGTCATCGTGCTCCCTTCAGGGTTCACGAGCACGGTCGAGGCAGTGGAGACCGCCGACGGTCCACTCGACGAGGCGTACCCGCCGATGGCGGTCACGGTTCGGTTGACCGACGACATCGACATCAGTCGAGGCGACATGATTTGCCGCCCCAACAACCAGCCAGAGGTCGGGCAGGACATCGAAGCGATGATCTGCTGGATGTCGGAATTCTCCGAGCTCCGACCGAACGCGAAGCTGGCCCTGAAGCACACGACCCGTTCGGTTCGAGCATTGGTGAAAGAGCTGCACTACCGGCTCGACATCAACACGCTGCATCGCGACGAAGACGCCGAGTCTTTGGTTCTGAACGAGATCGGTCGTGTTCGTCTTCGCACCACCCAGCCCTTGTTCTTCGATGAGTACCGACGCAACCGGTCAACCGGAAGCTTCATCCTCATCGACGAGGCAACGAACGTGACTGTTGCTGCCGGCATGATCGTCGGCGCTTCGTGAGCGTTGGGTTCAGCGAGGCTCGTCACTCATGAGCGAGCCGGTCTCCACCAACATTCAATGGCATCCGAGTTCTGTCGCCCGCGACACGCGGGCGGCGGCAACCGGAACGACCGGCATGACCCTTTGGCTGACGGGTCTCTCCGGTTCCGGCAAGTCCACCGTTGCCGTGGAACTCGAAAAGCAACTCATTGCCGCTGGCAAGCCCGCCTACTTGCTCGATGGCGACAATCTTCGTTTCGGTTTGAATGTCGACCTCGGCTTCTCGGCCGAGGATCGGGACGAAAACGTACGCCGCGTCGCACACGTCGCTCGGCTGTTCGCCGATGCCGGCATGATCGCGTTGGTGCCGCTGGTGTCCCCGTACCGGGCAGCTCGCCAACTGGCTCGTGAGATCCACGAGGCAGCAGAGTTGCCGTTCGCCGAGGTGTTCGTCGACACGCCACTCGAGGTGTGCGAGGCAAGAGATCCCAAGGGTCTGTACAAGAAGGCCCGCGCCGGCGAGATCAAGGGAATGACCGGCATCGATGATCCGTACGAGGCTCCGGAGTCACCGGAGCATCGGGTCACGCCTGAGGATGGTTCTGCGGCCGAGATTGCGGCCACCCTCATCGAGAAGCTCTGAAAGATCGTACCGGCCAACTGGCACGCCGTCGGCACTAACTACACGGAGTGCCTTCGGGCGATCCCTCGGGAACGATGCCTGGTGCCGGCGTGGCCGGAGCCACTGCAGGCGGTGCTGTCGTTGTCGATGCCGGCGGCGCCGTGCCCAACGGCTTCAGCGGACGCTGTTCTGCGGCAAGGCCGCGGAAGTCGGATCCTGTGATCAGCACAACGCTCTCGACGTCCTCATCAATGGCGGTGTCCGGATCGAATGCCAGCAAGCTGATGAGCTCGGCTGCCGCAGGCGCCAGCGCCGACGGATAGCGGACGATCGTTGCGGAGCGGGCGGTCGCGTCGCCGATCTCGAGAACTTCGAAGCCTGCGGCCTCCAGACCATCACTCGTCTGGCCGGCCTGTCCTGCGACACCGCTGCCGTTGAACACCGACGCGACCAGCTCGATCTGCGGCGTCGTCGTTGTTGGCCCACCCGGATCTTCTGCAACGACCGCTGACGGTGCAACCCCTCGGAAGATGTCGAGGATCGGTTGGGCTTGTTCGAAATCGAGCCCCAACACAGCGGCCCCTTGATCGGTCCTGAAATCGAAAACAGGCAGGGAGTGACCGTAGATGCGTTCACCACCGGCCGCGGAGAACGTCCGAGCAAGGCCGAGGAGATCACCGGGTTCAACTCCCTGGTCGATCACGAGATTCGCGCCGCCAACACTGATCAGCGAGTTGATCTTGCCGAGCGAGGTGAAATCGACTTGGCTCGCAGCGGTGTCGACGACACGACGGAGGAAGTACTGCTGGCGAGATGTTCGGCCAAGATCACCGGTGGGATCAGTCTGCCAGCCACCGTCTGCGAAGTATTGGAGGTGGCGGCTTCTGGCGAAGGCAAGGGCGTCGAATCCGTTGAGCACCCGGCAGCCGGCGTTCGGAACGTTGAGCCCGGAGTTGCCGTCGCGCATCGGCCGGTCGAACCAGATGGGAACTCCGCCGAGTTCGTCGACAACGTCTTGGAAGCCGACGAAGTTCACTTCAGCGTAGTGGTTGATCTGGAACCCGAAGTACGCCTCGATCGTGTCGACCAATCGTTCCTCGCCGTTCTCAGCGTTGAACGCGGAATTGATCCGCGATTCGCTGCCGGTCCCTGCGATGGGCACATAGAGATCGCGGGGAATGGACAACAAATCGATGGTCTGGCCGCTCGGATCGACTCTCGCGACGATCATCGTGTCGGTTCGCTTGCCGCTGGGCAGCTCGGACGGGTCACCGCCAATGAAGGCGCCGGCGTTCGGATCGTCCGCGTCGATGCCGTCACGGCTGTCGGTGCCAACCAAGAGCCAGTTCGCTGGTTCGCCGGCTTCAGCCTCTTCGACGCTGGCGATCTCGACAGTCTCGATGGCTTCGAACTGGCGGAGCGCCCACGCCATTGCGCCGGCAGAAAGGACACACAGGATGGTCGCAATGACCCCAAAGGTCAGCAGGGTTCGCTCGAGCCAGGTGCGATGGACGCGTCGAGGAGTACGCGCTGGTCGCACCGGAACGTCGATCACCTCGTCGGGTGGGCGTTGTCCAGCAGTCATGACCCGAAAGACGCTAGCGCCGACACCCCCGACCAGAGCGGCACCTCACCGCGGTTAGGGTGACGAGCCATGAGCGACGAGATTCGCTGCCCGGCGTGCGGGGAAGACGACGACCTCGAGGGAATCAACGACGAGGGCGTCATCACCATCACCTGCGGCAGCTGTGACAACGTGTGGGAGCGCGACCGCGAGCGACGCTGTCCCCGGTGTGATGCCGGCGACCTCTACCCAGTTCCGGTGGCCATTCTCGAAAAGAGCCGGGGGACGCAGCTCTCGATCATGAGCACGAGGCCTGAGTACCTGTGTTGGGTCTGCGATCGCGATCTCATCGATGCTCAACGGCGCTCGGGTACGCCGATCATGCCCGACGAGCTTCCCGCCACGAAGTAACCCGCAACCCACCTCGTGCCCGTTCTGTGTCACGCGAGCCGGTGTTTCTGCGGGTGCAATGACGCAGAACCGGTGGGAAAGAGGTAGAGGGGTCAGACCTTTGGCTTGGCGTCGGGCTTCGGTTCCTTCGGCAGGCCGAGGACTCGCTCGCCGACGATGTTTCGCTGAATCTCTGCGGTGCCGCCCCAGATGGTTTCCGACCGGCTGAAGAAGAACGAGGCTTGCATCGCGTTGACCGGGTAACTGGCCATGCCTCGACGCCGGTTCGGGTTTGAGCTGTTCTCGTCGAAGTCGCCGTCGAGCACCAGACCTTGCATGCCGGCGATCTCGGTCCAGAGCTCCATGGTGTCGCGGTGGTATTCCGACCAGAACATCTTGTTGGTCGCGCCAATCGCGGCGACACTGAGATCCTTCTTCTTGTTGACAGTGGCGGACAGGCTTCGAAGCCCGTTGATCCGCATGATCTGCACCTTCGAATGGGCCTCAGCCAACCGCTGACGGATGACGGGGTCATCGATCTTCCCGTTGGCCTTTGCCTCGTCGACGATTGCGTCGAGCTCGAGCTCGAATCGGCGGTGCGAGGTGGTGGCGCTCGTTCCCCGCTCGAAACCGAGAGTGGTCATTGCGACCTTCCACCCGTTGTTGACCCCACCAACAACGGAGTCCTTCGGGCAGCGGGCGTCGGTGAAGAAGACCTCGTTGAACTCACCGGAACCGTCGACCTGTTGGATCGGCCGGACTTCGACGCCGGGCTGGTCCATCGGCACCAAGAGGTAGGAGATACCAGCGTGCTTGGACGCGTTCTGATCGGT
>CAZYLX010000043.1:0-11436 GCA_964648595.1 uncultured Acidimicrobiaceae bacterium | reverse complement strand
CTCATGTCTTCCCTCCAGAAGCTCTGCTCGTTGGTGCTGCGGGGACGTTAGTCACCGCGAGCTCGGCCTGCCGCCATGCGCCTAACATCGCAGCGTGCCTCTGTCGATGTGTATGCCATGAGTCGAACGATCCTCGTCACCGGCGGAGCCGGCTACATCGGAAGCCACACTGCGCTCGCCCTTCTCGAACAGGGGCATCGAGTCGTCGTGGTCGATGACCTTTCCAACAGCTCGATCAAGGCCATCGAGGCCGTGCGCCGACTGGGAGACCACGACGTCGCATTCATCGAGGCAGATCTCACCGATCCGACCACGCTCGACCCGATCTTCGAAGCGCATCCCATCGAAGCGGTCATCCACTTCGCCGGCTTGAAGGCAGTGGGCGAGTCGGTCGACATGCCGCTGCGGTATTACGAGGTGAACCTCGGCTCCACCATCAATCTGCTCAACGCGATGATGCGCCATGACGTCTGGGAGTTCGTCTTCAGCAGCTCGGCGACCGTGTACGGCGATCCGGAGATCCTGCCGATTCCCGAGACTGCGGCGACCGGGGCGACCAATCCGTACGGGCGAACCAAGCTCATGATCGAAGACATCTGCCGTGACCTCGCCGCTTCTGACAAGCGTTGGAAGATCAGCCTGCTCCGCTACTTCAACCCGGTCGGTGCCCACACCAGCGGAGAGATCGGCGAGGATCCGCAAGGGCACCCGAACAATCTGGTGCCCTACGTGATGCAAGTTGCGGTGGGTCGCAGAGAGAAGCTCAGCATCTACGGCGGCGACTACGACACGCCAGACGGAACCGGCGTGCGTGACTACATCCACGTGCTGGATCTGGCTCTCGGCCACCTCGCTGCGTTGGATCACATCGAGACCGGCTGCGAGGAGATCAACCTCGGCACCGGGACCGGAGCGTCGGTTCTTGACGTCGTCCACGCGGCAGAGCGCATCAGCGGCCGCACCATCCCCTATGAGATCGTCGAGCGCCGCCCCGGCGACATTGCGACGTCGTTGGCTGATCCAACCAAAGCAAACTCGAAGCTCGAGTGGCGCGCCGATCGGGGCATCGACGTCATGATTCGCGATGCCTGGAACTGGCAGTCGAGGCATCCGAACGGCTTCGAAGGTCCGCCGGCATCGCCCGACTCGTCAGCCTGAACTCGACGTCAGGCGATCGCCAGTGCTTCGGCCCGAGTCCCCAGTGACGTCTGGGCCCCGCGACGGGTGACCGCAACTGCTGCGACCCGTGCCGCCCAACGGGCTGCCTCGACCACTGAAGCGCCTCCAGCGATTGCGTCGGCGAGACCACCGCAGAAGGCGTCGCCGGCTGCGGTCGTGTCGACGGCCTCGACCTGGACCGAATCGACCCGCTGCACGGCATGGGACTCGACGACCAAGGCGCCTTTCGAGCCGAGCGTGACCACGACGGCATCGGCGGCAAGCGCTCGGGCCTGATCGATGACCACGTCGATCGAGTCGGCGGTGTCGACGCCGAGGAGCATCGCGAGCTCGCCCTGATTCGGCACCACGATGGATGAGGCTGCCAGGACGGCATCGAGGTCAGCGGAAGGTTCGACCGCGGGCGCCGGGTTCAGGATCAAGCGAGCCGACGATCGGGCGGCCGCAGCCACGGCATCGAGGGGTACTTCGAATTGGGCAAGCACCACGGCCGGCGAGATTCCCGACAGCGCGCGCTCGACGTCTTGCGCAGTCAGCCGAGCGTTGGTCCCGGGGCTCACCGTGATGGAGTTCTCGCCGTCGGCGGACACCGCGATCATGGCAAGGCCGCTGGGAACGTCAGCCATGACGCGCCCGAGGAACTCGACGCCTGTGTTGGCCAAGGCCTCGAGGAGTTGTTCACCTGCACCGTCGTCGCCGATGCAACCAACGAACCCCACCGAGCGGCCGAGGCGAGCGGCAGCCACGGCCTGATTCGCGCCTTTGCCACCGGGTGACCACAGAGCGTCTCCCCCAAGCACGGTCTCCCCTGGCAGCGCGAGGTGCTCCACCGGCACCGAGATGTCGAGGTTCGCACTGCCGACCACGAGGACATCGACGTCATCCCGCCTGGCGCCGCTCACTTCAGCGCGTCGAAGATCTCTTTGCACTCCGGGCAGACCGGGTATTTCTCGGGATCACGGCTCGGCACCCACTTCTTCCCGCAGAGCGCTTCGAGCGGAGTTCCCTCGATGGCCGAGGGCATGATCGCCTTCTTCTTCACATAGTGCGAGAAGCGATCGTGGTCGCCGGGTTCGCCGAGCGATGTGTCAACGTCTTCATCAATCAGGGTGTCGGTGTCAGACATGCCTGACATCCTCGCTCACCCGGCGGCCGTCGCCAACCACAGCTGCTGTATGATGTCGCCCGGGATCTCGCCTGCGGTGCGCGTGACCACCTCGTGGTCGCCGTTCACATAGACCGCAAACGGGAACCCACCGGCCCCGAACGCAAGCAGGGCGTCGAAACCGACCGAGTCACGGAGAATTGGGCCGGTCCACTGTTCGCCTTGCAGCCACTCTTGGGGTGGAAACGCGTCCTCGCCTTCGCGGACAGCAGTCGACACAACGACGACTTCGAGGTCAGGCGGTAGCAGCCCGTCGTCGATCATCGCCTTGACCGCGGGTATCTCCCGTTGACAGTGCGGGCACCAGTGGGCAACGAACATGATCATCCGTGGTGTGCCGTCCGCAACGATCGAGACCGTCGAGCCATCGAAACTGGTGCCGATGATCTCGGGCGCCTTCTGACCGATTGCCGAATCGTTCTCGGGCTCGGTCACCGAAATCTGCTGAGGCATCGGATCCAGGTTGGTGCCAATCACCTCGACGGGGGCGACCTGCTCCCCGAGTGGGACCGATGCCGGCGGGTCGGTCGTGATCGAATCGGAGGCCGCCGTTTCGGTGGTGGCGTCGGCGTCGGTGGCGGTCTCAGTGGCCGCGTCGCTGTCCGACGCGCAGGCGGCCCCAGTCATCGCGAGGGCGGCGAACAACGACAACATGACGGTCCGGGAGGGCATCGCCACATGGTGGCACGCTCTGGGCTGGGAACCGCTGCAGCTAGGGTGCGCATCGTCACACCTGCTCCCAGGAGAGTCCCATGCTCGACGCCGGAACAACGGCTCCGACCTTCACAGCGACCAATCACGGAGGCGCGACCTTCGATCTCACCACCGAGCGGGGGCATTGGGTCCTGCTGTGGTGGTACCCGAAGGCCGATACTCCCGGTTGAACGCTGCAAGGACAGGGCTTGCGTGATCAAGCCCAGCAGTTCATCGATGCCGGCTGTCGGCTCGTCGGAATCTCTTTCGACCCACCGGCCGACAATGCCGCCTTCCGAACGAAGTTCGACTTTCCCTTCGACTTGCTTTCTGACACGGATCGATCGGTTGGTGCCGTCTACGAAACACTTCGTTCCGACGACGATCCGTTCGCTGACTATCCTCAGCGGATCAGCTACCTCATCGATCCCGACGGGGTGATCGCGAAGGGCTACGAGGTCAGCGATCCCGCCGGCCACGCTGTCGAGGTCCTGGCCGACCTCGCAGCACTGCAATCGTAAGGAGCGCACGATGCGGGTTATTGACACAGCGGCCGCCAAGGCGCTCCTAGAAGCGCCACCACAGGGCCTGATCGTGCTCGACGTTCGGGCACCGGCTGAGTTCGAAGATGGGCGGCTTCCTGGCGCCACGATGCTCAACATCTGGGACACATCGTTTGCGGATCGACTTCTTGCCCTCGATCGCTCGGTTCCGTACCTCGTGTACTGCAAGGCGGGCGGCCGAAGCGCAAGTGCGGCCGAGTTCATGATCACCAACGGTTTCGAGGACGTCGTCGACTACCCTGGTGGCTGGCTGGCATGGATCGAAGCGGGACACCCCTTCGACGTCTGAGCACCTGACCGGGCGGACCTACGCTCCGGGCAGTGATCTCCGGTGCGGGTCAGACCCGCGTGAAGGCCGCGCTCGCCGCAGTCGCCACTTCTCCAACCGCGGCCGCGCCGGCAGGAACAATCGGCCCCAACTGGAAGAAGATGTGGGCCATGCCGTCATAGTCGCTGTGCTCCACGGCGACGCCGGCAGCGCCCAGCGCTTTGGCATACGCGACGCCCTCATCATGCAAGGGGTCGAACTCTGCGGTGATGATCGTCGCTGACGGCAGCCCGGAGAGATCGGCCAGGATTGGCGAGACGCGCCAGTCCAGACGCTGGGCCCGGTCGGCCAGGTAGTTCTCTCGAAACCAGCGCATGGTTTCCATCGTCAGGACGTAGCCCTCGGCGTTGCGGTCGAGACTGTCATAGTCCTGCATCCGAGCATCGACCGAAGGGTAGACGAGAAGCTGCGCTGCGATCTCCGGACCGCCTTCATCACGAGCGAGCAGGCACATGACCGCGGCAATGTTGGCTCCCGCCGAGTCACCGCACACCACCATCGGTGATCCTTCGCCACACAGCTCGGAACGATGAGCGTCGACCCACCGCAGGGCTGCGAACGAGTCGTCGACGGCGGCGGGAAACCTGGCCTCCGGTGCGAGCCGATAGTCGACAGACACGACCGTGGCATTGGCCTTGTTTGCGATCTCACGGCACGGCTCGTCGTGGGTATCCAGATCGCCAATGGTCCAACCGCCGCCATGGAAGAAGGCAACGATCCCGGCCGGCTCTTCCGGTCGATAGACGCGCAGGCCGACCGGCCCTTCTGGCCCATCGATGAGCCGCTCAGACACACGATGGACGTCAGGCCCGGCGGGCAGGGCCGAGAGCAACTTGTGATAGGCCTCGCGACGCTCAGCCACTGACTGCTCGGCGAGAGGTGGAGCATCCGCTGCGCCAGCGTTGACCAGATCGACGATCGGCTGAATGGAGGGATCGAGCGGCATTTGATGGACGCTAGCGGGACGTGGCCGAGGGGAAGAGTTCGTCAACGGCCAAGCGGGAGCTGGACGACCCCGGCTTCGGTTGCGAGGTGGGTCATGGCGACGTCGAGGGGCCCGGTCGGGACTCGGTCGACGATGAACCCGTCACTGACTCCGATGCGAGCAACCTCCGTGGGGAGCCGAGCCAAGAATCGGTCGTAGTAGCCGGCACCGAAGCCGAGGCGACCACCGAAACGATCGAACGCGAGGCCCGGCACCAAGACGGCGCCAATGTCGCCGATAGGGACAATGGGGGCTTCGTCGGTCGGTTGCTCATAGCCGAACGAATGGTGTTCACGCGGGCCCCGCCCGTCGTGGATCGACAGCTCGTACCCGACGCTCGGTGTCCTCGTCAGGGCGAGCAAACGCGGCGGATCGTCGGTGAACAAGGGCCCGAGATCAGGCTCGCCCGGAAGCGGGTCAAAGGTCACGACCCACCCGGTCACGCGGCCATCGAGGAAGCGCCGAACGGCTGCACGCACCCGTTCGTGGTCGATCGCCAGCGAATCACGATTGGCCTTGGCCACTCGTCGCAGCGACCGCTTCGAGGCGGCGACCGACAGGTCATCGCTCTCGGGCGTTGAGCGATCATTCACGTTTGGTGATGGTAGCGAACCTGATTTCCAACTCGGCTCACGCCCGATGTCGAGCCTCACACTGAGTGGCCGCAGGGGGGCAACGGCGACCACAGGTGAAGCGCCTACCACCAACAGTGACGAGAGGGTGGGTGAATCCACCCTCTCGGTTCCGTCCCGCGCCAGAATTCGCTAGACAACGGCCAGGCGCATGAAGTGTTCCGCCGCCGTGCGCCCGCTGTTCAATGACCAACCTCGCCCTCGCCCTCCGCTCCCCCCACCTCGGTCTCGCCATCGCGCTGTCGACCCTCACGGCGCTCGTCGTCGCCGGTCCCATCGCGTATCAGGCAATGAACGCTCGCGGCGAGCGTGTCGCCCTCGACGGATCGATTCCCAGTGAGTCGACAACCGCAACTGCCGCAGTGGAGACACTCGAGACGGCACTGCCAGACGTCCCAGAAAGCACGTCGGCGACGACCAACGCCACGACACCGCCGAGCAACACCACCGTTGCTCCCACCGGCCCCACGGTCACGACTCCGCAGCGCCCGCGGCCAACGACTCCGACCACGGCTCCGTCGGTAGCGACCAGCGAGGCGCCTCCCAGTACTGGCCCTGGCCCCACTCCCCCGACGGTGCTCGGACCCTCGACGTCCGCGGCCGACACCACGACTCGCAGCACCGATCCCGTCTCGAGCACGACCGAGCCGCCGCCCGCCGGACCAACCTCTGAGTTGCCGATCACCAGCACCACGATCGGCGACGTTCCCGGGTCCAACCCGCTCCCGACCCATCCGCCGACCACGAGCTCGACAACATCAAAACCTGTCGTCACGACCGACTCGACCCCCGCTTGCCGCACATCGGTTCCCGACACAGACATTGCCGAATCCGTGAGCACGCCGTGCGACGAAGGCAGTACGTCGACGACCGACGATCGCCCGACAAGCAGCACCGAGCCCGAGAGCTCCACGACCGAGGGTTCGGCAACAACGGGAAACGCTGGAGTTGTTGTTGACGCTGCGTTGCCTGATCCGACCGAGCCAACGGCTCCGGCCGACGGCAGCGAGCCAGACGATCTGACTCCAGATGCCGACGCCGCTGCGGACCCTGCCGAGGACGGCGCGGGCGACCCTTCCCCAGACGCCGACCCGGCAGAAGATCCAGCCGTGGACGACGAGGCCGTTCCTGTCGCAGATCCCGACGTCGCGAACGACCCCGCATCAGCTGACACCGGCACCACCGGCGAGGCAGTGGACGACCCAGCAGTGGACGATGCCGCGGTCGATGAACCAGCGGCCGGCGATGACGCGTCTGATCAGGCAGCCAGCGAGATCGATTCGGCACTGACCACGAGCGACTCCGACGTAGAGCAGATCGATCCGGGGGGATCGCCAGAAGTTGCCGATCCCATCCTTCACGAGCCGCTCAGTCCGGCCGAGACTGGATCGACCGGCTGACCGTTGGGGACGCTGCGAAACCGTGGCGTGCTCATGATCTGCGGTTCCGAACCGAGTCTGCAGCGTGGCTTCGCCTCGACCGACTCGCTTGCGTCATGCACTCACAGGACTGGGTCGACTTCGAGTTGCGGGGCTACTGGTCCTGGTCAGCCTGACTCTCACTGCGTCCATCGCGCTCCGGTACTCGGTGACGAAGTCGGCCGACGCCGAAGCTGAAGACCACCTCGATGCTGTTGCCACGGCGGTCACCGGGCGCGTAGCGACGTACGACGAGGTGCTGTTCGGCCTGCGCGGTGTCTACGGCGCCAACCTGGACCCCTTCATCCTTGACCGGCGGTTCGGGCATGACGAGTTCGACAGCTACATGCGTTCACTCGAACTCGAGCGGCGGTATCCCGGTGTCCAGGTCGCCGGCATCGCACCGCTCATCCGTCGCAGCCAACTCGAGGATCACATCGCCGACGTCGAGGCTGGCGTCGACCAGCTCGAGGGCGACCATCCACCCTTCGAGGTCTACCCCGAAACAGAGAGTGTCCGACTTCTTCCCATCTCCTTCATCCATCCGCTCGAAGGCAATGAGAATGCATTCGGACTCGACTTCTTCAGCGAGGAGAACCGGCGCACCGCAGCGGAACGAGCTCGAGACACCGGGCTGCCGTCGGCCACCGCACCGATCACGCTCGTCCAGGAGACGGAGTCGCAGCAGGCCTTTCTCATGATGGTCCCGATCTACAAACGAGGCATCACGCCGCCAACGCATGCTGGTCGGCGAGCGGGCTTTTCTGGCGTCACCTACGCCGCGTTCCGGATGGGCGATCTCGTCGAGGGCGTGATCGACATCCGCCCGTCCGATGTCCTCGAGATCTACTCGATGCCCGCAGACGAACCGCTCGAGAGCGACACCGGCACCCTCTCGGAAGACAACGTCATCTTCAGCCATCACGACAGACTTGTCGGGTCGGCTGCGAGCGAAATCGAACGGACCGTGATCGACATCGGCGGGCAGCGATGGACGATCGTCGCTGGCCGTGCAGTCCCTGGTGCTGCCGCGGGAAGGTTCCTTCCACTGATCGTCCTCGCTGGCGGACTCGGCATCGTCGCCCTCCTGGCCGCGACGATGCATGCGAGCAGGTCGGCACAGCGTGCGAATGCGGCGAAGAGCGAATTCCTCTCCCGGATGAGCCATGAGCTGCGCACGCCGCTGAATGCAGTGATCGGGTTCTCGCAGCTCCTGCAGATGGACGAGCTACGAAGCGCTCAGCGGGCGAGCCTCGATCAGATCGAACACGCAGGGCGCCACCTGCTGGAGTTGGTCGACGATGTTCTGGAGATTTCGCGTATCGAGGATGGCTCGATCGATCTCGACCTCGGCGTGGTCTGCATCAGCGAACTGTCGATCGAAGTCGTTGAGCTTCTGCAGCCGGCAGCGGACAGCCGTCAGATCACGCTGAGCCTCAGTCCGAGCGACGACAGCGTGCGTGTCGTCGGCGATGAGCGAGGTATCCGCCAAACGCTGCTCAACCTCTGCAGCAACGCCATCAAGTACAACCATTTCGGCGGCACGGTTGCCATCACCGTCGAGGCCATTGGCTCAACGAACGGCCGCATTTCCGTGATCGACAGCGGGGTGGGGATGTCGGCCGACGACCAAGCTCGACTGTTCCAACCATTCGATCGACTGGCCGCCGCTCGATCGTCGGTCGAAGGTGTTGGGCTTGGGCTCGTGCTGACCAAGAACCTGGTCGAGGAGATGGGCGGATCCCTGGGGGTCCTGTCAACCCTGGGCGACGGGTCGACCTTCTGGTTCGATCTCCCGCTCGCGGAGCCGATTCGCGATCCGTCGCCACCCATCGTCAGTCGACGACAGGTGCTTCACATCGAGGACAACCCGGCGAATCAGGTGATCATTGAACACGTCGTTGCCACCCACGACCTCGTCGACCTGCACGTTGCCGTCAACGGGCCGACCGCTGCCGACCTCGCCAGACACCACCCGCCCGACCTCGTCTTGTTGGACATCGACCTGGTCAACACTACAGCAACCGCGGTGGTCGACGGCTTGCGCTCCGCAAGCGACCGCCCCTTCACCCTGCTGTTGCTCGGAGCCGATCACGCCGAGCTGGCGTCGCAGAGGGACACGCTGGGCGCCCGCGGCGTTCTGCACCGACCTCTCGACATCGCAGCGACCAGAGAGCTCATCGACCGTCACCTCGAGCGGCGGTCGTTGCGTCTCTAGTACAAACACTCGAGGGCGTTGCGGTCGACCCCTTCCTGCATCTCGTCAACCATGATCGGGAGCTTGCCATGATCCACCAGTGCCTGCCCGTAGGTCGGCAACCCTTCGACCGATTCCCACTTCTCCGGGTTCCGAGAGTGGACCTGATCATCGATTTGTCGCAGTGGAACATCGCTTCCTCTACCCGAACGATGATCGCGAAATTCGGCAACTTGCCATTCACGGCCATGGACTCCAGCAAGTCTGCGTCCCTCGCGATCACTGCGGAACCGCTCACCCGGACAACTTTTCTACGGGTCGGTACCACGAACATGAGTCCGATTCTCGGGTTCTCGATGATGTTGGTGAACGTGTCTGCTCGGTTGTTTCCCAAGCGATCCGGAATGGCGACGGTGTGCTGGTCCAAGACCTTCCACGATCCAGCAGGATCACCCTTGGGGCAACGTCGACACGGCCCGCCTTGTCAACGGTTGAAAGGACCACAAACGTCGAACGCTCGATCCACAGGCGGCAGTGCTCGTCGATGTGGTCGATGACCTTCGTGTCCTGGCTGTAGAGCACATTGCCGAGAACCTCACGGATCTCCGACTCGGTTGACACAACCTGCTTCGGCTCGTACATCTGGGTTCCCTCCATAGCGCCTGGGGACATCGACCTTGGATGAGAACATCTGCCTCAACCGAGGTTCAGTAGCGACACCAACAGCTGCAAGGGCAGCCACGCGACTACGTCGTGGGACCCTGGAGATACCAGACCAGACCGAAGACGATTCCGAACGTCGCGATGCCGCTCAGAAGATGGTTGCTATTCTCGATCCCGATGAGCATGCCGCGGGACTCTGCAGGCGTCGGGGCAGCCGAGCCGACGACGCGCCACATCGATGGCGTGCGGCACAAGATTCGTAGCGCCGACCTCCGGCGCCGCTGCCGTGAACAGCTCGAAACAGACGGCGCTCTCGTGCTGCGAGGCTTCTTCACTGATGAAGTGATCGAGTACGTGGCTGCCGAGTCAGCGGCTCTTGAGTCGTCGGCGTTCTACTCCAATGCGGTGCACAACGTGTATCTCACAGCAAACGATCCCGGGCTGGCCGAGGATCATCCGTTCAATCGTCCTGTGGTGAGCAACAAAGGACTCATCGCTGATGACTTGATTGCGAGCAATTCGCCATTGCGGGAGATCTACGACGATGAGTCGTTCCGATCGTTCCTTGGGTTCGTTCTGGGGTTCGCGACTCTCTATCCGTACCCGGACAAGCTGTCCACGATCGTCATCAGCGTCGCAAAGGAAGGCATGGAACTCGGCTGGCACTTCGACACGTCGGCGTCGTCCGTGACGATGTTGCTGCAGCCGCCGACAGATGGCGGTGTGTTCCAGTACGTGCCAGACCTCCGAGACGCAGATGCGGGAGACATGGCCTTCGACAGGGTTGGCCGAGTGCTCGACAATGGAGAAGCCGTTCGCACCCTCGAGTTCGATCCCGGAGACCTCGTGCTCTTTCGTGGACGGAACGCGCTGCACAGGGTGACACCGGTTGCAGGACCGACGACCAGATCGCTCGTGATCTTTGCGTTCAATGAGTGCGCCGACGCTTCGATGTCGACCGAAGCACTGGGGACCTTCTTCGGCAGGAACTCCTGAACTTCTCGCTCGGCTGGCAAGCGAAGTCGACTTGACTCGCTTCGACGGACGCGTTCGGGCAAGGACTCCGACTCGAACACCCCAAGAAACGCAAAACCCGCCGCCAGACGGCGACGGGTTCTGCGCAAGTTCGATGCAACTGGACTGAAGGTTCGATGCATGTTTCGCATTGGAGGTTCAGTGCGATGTCACATCAGCTGCAGCCGCTGGTGTTTCCGCAAGACGGGCAGGCGTGGCAGCTGCCAGACCGGTTCATGGTGATGCCGCACTGCATGCAGATCGGAGCATCAGGATCACTCATCGCCGCCGACGCCACTTGGGCAGGAGCGGCCTGTTCGGCAGCCATCTTGGTGACGATCTCATCAGCGCTATCAACGCTCTTGGGATCCGATGCCATCTCGTGACCTTGCACGGTGACCGCCTCATCGACGCCAGGCAGCGTTTGCTGGGTCCGCTCGCTCGTTGTGAAAATCCCGAGCTCGGCTCGTTCGGCCGGGTCCATGTAAAGAACGGCCAACTTGCGGAACAGGTAGTCCATGATCGATGTCGAGATCCGAATGTCTGGATCATCGGTCATGCCGGCGGGCTCGAATCGCATGCCGGTGAAGGTCTCGACG
>CAZYLX010000042.1:0-11446 GCA_964648595.1 uncultured Acidimicrobiaceae bacterium | reverse complement strand
GTCCTCGCTGTACTCGTGCCCCATGAAGCCACAGACCGCGGACAACACCGTGACGTGATCGGTGACGAGATCCTCGAAGCGAATCTCCATGATCCGGCCGGGGTCGAGATCGGCGGTGACGCGATCCCATTCGTCCATCAAATCTGCCCAACGGGAGACCCCGAAGTAGACAGCAGTACCCCATTCGAACGCTTTGGCCGACAAAGCGACCGCTCGTGGGTCTCGGACGATGTGAATGAAGTTGGCGCTGGGCCAGATGCGCAGGATGGCCTCGAGCTGGTCGTGGGCCATGACGGCAACGGTGTCTTTCCCTGAAGCGTCGCGCCGCTGTTCGATGAAGTCATCCGCCACTGCTGCGAGGTCGCTGAGTTCCGTGTTCAGTTCGAAGCCACTCGTTGAGTAGACGGTTTCTGTTTCGAGGCGGAGGGCGTAATCCTCGAGGTTCGGGAAGCTGCCGTCCGGTGCGACTGCGTTGATGACGTAGTCGAGGTTCTCGATGCATGTAATCGCCGGGTGAGAATCGACCATCAGACGGAACAGTGTGGTCCCGGAGCGCTCGGCTCCGATCAAGAAGGTGGGATTGGCGTTCATCGTGCTCCTGGAAAAGCTGTCGTGTTCGGACGTTGGTTCCGTGAAAGTATGGGCGAAGCGCGGGCCACTCACCCCCAGGCGAGTGAACCCAAGTCAGTGAGTCGATGATCCCAGAAAGCAGCGGACAGGCGAATGACTTGGCAAGATCGTTGTTTGGGCGATCGGATCTGGCTCTTTGGAGGAACACAGGCGCAATGGTCAAAACGCAGCGGAGCACTGATGAGCTGAAGCACGCTGGCGATTTGTCCGGTAGTGCGCAATCGACCGGCCGCTATGTCGTCACGAGCTCTGTGTTCGATTTCGCATCGTTCCGCGAACGACGACGCCTCGACGTCGGCCCGGGCCATGCGGTTGATGCGCTGGCCGAGTGTCTGGATGCGCAAATCGTTCAACCGGGTGAGACAGCGATCCGTCGTATCGACCGATTTGCTTCGAAGATCGTTGGCAGTCCTGAACAATGGTCGCTCGCTCGGCACTTGGTCGGCCGCGTCAACACTGGCGATCTGGTCTATGCGACCGGTGACGATGCTGGGCTGCCCATCGCGTTGACAGCGCTTGTCAAGCGACGAAACGTGAAGCTGGCGATCTTCTACACCGCGCCGGCTCGATTCCGGCCGCGAACCCTGACAAGGTTTGTCAGCAGGCTCGGGATCGATCTGCTCACAGTCGCTGGTGCGGACGACAAGGTGGAGTTCCTGCGTTCGCTCGACAGCGGGCACCCGCCCGTTCTTGCGTCAGAGCAAACCGACATGACGTTCTTCCGACCGGCCGACAAGGAAGCGATCTTGGGGACCTCTCTGATCACGAGTTGCGGGCTCGAGCAACGCGACTATGCCACCCTGACCGACGCGATCGAGCCACTCGACGTCGAGGTGAAGATCTGTGCTGTCTCACCGAACTTCACCACAGACACTGTCGTGGCCATGCCAGATCAGCTGCCGACAAATGTCGAAATGCGTAGATTCGACTTCAGCGAACTCCGCCAGCTCTATCAGAACGCAGCGGTGACCGTCATTCCACTCCTCGCCAACGACTATTCGGCAGGGATGACCACGATGATGGAAGCGATCGCCTGCGGATCTCCGGTAGTCATCACCGCCAATCCCGGACTGGCCTCGGACTTCGCAGCTCGAGACTTCGTGATCGGAGTTCCGCCGGGCGACACCCAGTCGCTGCAGCGAGCGATCGAGGCGGTACTCGCCGACCCCGAGGCCGCGAGAGCACGAGCCGACCGGGCCCGGAGCTATGTTCTCGAGCACCACTCCAGTGTTCGTTATGTGGAGCTGCTGTGCGGAAGCCTGACCGTGTTTCACGCGACGTGATTCAGATCAACCACAGACCGGTCGATAATGGAGGGGTGGGGCGCCGGGTGTGCCACGTGTCGGCGGGAGATCGATGACCATGACGAGAACGCACGAGCCGTCGAGGAAAAAACAAGGGACCGAGGGCGGTGACTCCTCGTTCACGTGGGCGGTCGCCGCGCCGTTCCTCGACACCGTCGATTCTCTGTGGATCAGCGATTTCACTTCCGACGACCGTCATCGTTTCCAGAAGATCCCGCACGGCGGTAGTGACAGCAACTGGCACACAAAGGCCGCGAAGCGAACGGGTCTGGCCGAATGGCGGGAGTTCTCGCGAACGTCTGGAGCCTTGCTTGACGCTGCGCTCGAACAAGACGGAGGGGCCATCACGGTCTTCCCTCAGTTGGCGGCGTCGGCGGCATGGAAGAAGCGAGTTCGTCGTTTCGACGTGCCCCTCGTTGCATGGTTCTTCAACACGACCTTTGGCCGTGACGCGAGGTCGATTCTGGCTCGGCCCGCGCTTCGTGGCGTCGATCGTTTCGTCGTGCATTCGACGAATGAGATCGAGGCCTACGCCGGCCACCTCAAGCTGCCGGTCGACCGGTTCTCGTTCGCGTTCGTTCAGTATGGGGGAGCGATCCAGACCGATGAGGAGAACACTGACGAGCCATTCGTGTTCGC
Organism: uncultured Acidimicrobiaceae bacterium; assembly: GCA_964648595.1. Lineage (GTDB taxonomy): Bacteria > Actinomycetota > Acidimicrobiia > Acidimicrobiales > SZUA-35 > SZUA-35. The sequence continues at coordinate 8,873 of CAZYLX010000042.1, read as the reverse complement.
CACCGGCTCTGGTTTCCGGGACTACGAAACGTTCTTCGACGCGATGGCGACGCTTGATGTTCCGGCCAAGGTGGTTGCCGGGCCACGGGTCCTTGCTGGACTGACTCCGCCGCCGAACGTCGAGATTCTCGAGGGCGTCGACCGGCACGGGATCCATCGGCTGGTTCGCCAGGCAACGGTCAACGTGTTGCCGATGAACAACGACGGTCTCACCGCTGGGCTCGTCACGATGGCTGAAGCCTTCCGGCACGGCCGGAGCCTCGTTGTTTCGGAGCGACGTGGAATCGACGACTATGTGCAGCACGAAGAGAATGCGCTGCTCGTTCCGCTTCGTGATTCGAATGCCATGGCCGAGTCGATACGGGCGGTCCTCGAGGATCGCGAGTTGAGGGAACGACTGAACAAGGGCGCATTCATGGCGGGCGAGGTTCGCCACACCGACGATGCCGCCGGACGACGTTTGGTCGAGGTGCTCGATTCAGTGTTGGACGGCCGGGCCGACTGACCACTCGTTGCTGATCGAGCCGGTCGAGGCAGTCCCTGCCAACCGAGGCCCGGCTCACTCCAGCGTTCGGTCCGAGAGCTCGCTCCGCGAGCTCATCACGGCATCGAGCGCTTCTTCCGAGTCCTCGCGTGTGATGTCATTGAGTTCGCGCTGAGCGATGCCTCGGGCGAGGCCCATGTAGACGATCCATGCGCCCAGAAACACGTTCTCGGACAACCCCATGAGGAACTGTGCAGCAAGCAGCGTGAGAAGCCATTCCCCCATCCGGGGCGAGCGGTGAAGGAGTCGGATGCCCTTGGACACACCGGTGACGAACACGATGGCGAACAACACGAGCCCGATCAGGCCATAGTTGATCCAGACGTCGAGCGTTCCGCTGTGCGAATGGGGGACGTGGAAGCCGATGTCGCGCCAGATGGAACGGTTGATTTCGCTCTGCTCGTCCCAGAACACGCCGCCGACGCCGTAGCCGAGCAGCGGACGTTCCTGGATCGCGTTGATGACGCCGCTCCAGATGAATGTCCGGCCCGAGAACGTCAGGTCTTTGCCAGCAGCGCTGGTCAGGATGCTGAGCGATGCCGCTGCCCCCATGAGGCCGACGAGGCCCACGGAAATGGAGGAGACCACATAGGCGGTCGAGCGCCGCCCGGTACCACTGCGGTGGAGGAAACGGAACCACACATACAGCGCCCCGACGAACAGCGCGGCCGAGATGCCGGTGGCAGAGTCGCTGCCGATGAGCAGCACGGCCAGAACAGCGAGGTAGATGGCTCGCCTGACTCGTTCGCTCTCGAAATGCAGTGTGAGCACCAAGGCAAAGACCAAGAACGGCGACAGGACGTTCTTGTGTACGAAGTAGCCGTGCCACCCGGGAACGTCGTCGACGTAGATGCCACTCGAGGCGTTGAGACGGCTCTCGGGAACGAAGATCAGGGCGATGATCGTGAGAACGATGGCGATGATGACGCCGCGTTTGATGGCCGCGATCACGTCTTGCTTCGGGAGGAAGCTGCCCATCAGCGACGCAAAGAACCACAGGGGGAGGTCTCGACGGATGCTGAAGAGCCCGAACTCCTCGTTGAAGGTCCACAGGACCGACATGCCAATCCAGGCAATAAGGGCCACCAACGGGCCGTCGAAGACGACGCGTCGGCTGTGGCCACGAGGAGCCAACAACAGCGCACCAACCGGAAAAGCCAGTGTCAGGGTCCAGACGTAGGGCTCCATCGAATACGCGGGGCCGGCGAGAATGACGGCGATGGTGATGTAGATGCTGGCGAACGCGTAGGCGAACGGTCCGAGAGGGACGTCGGCCTGACCCGGCGTCAGCGCCTGCTTCGCGCGCTGAGGTTCCGGGGCCGTGAGTATGCGCCGAGGCGATGGTCGAGTTGCGGTCATTCGAAGCAGTTGTTCCTGTTGCGAGGTCGATCTACGCCCGTAGCGTTTCTTTCGGCTGACCGGCGACGAAACCAAATGGTTTCACTTGAGTCGACACCGAGCAGTCCGAAAGTACACCCATGACGTCACCTTCACGCGGGCACACCCAGGTTCCCCACGAGCGAGGCGCCCCACTACGGGCCGCCGTCATCGGGGCCGGAGCGATCTCCCTGGAGCATCTGCCGTTCCTGCGTGACAGCGAACGGGCGGAGTTGGTCGGCATCTGTGATCTTTCCCCGGTCTCAGCTCGCATTGCCGCCCGCCGGTTCGACGTCCATGCGGGCTACGTCGATGTTGCCGAAATGCTCGAAGCGTCGTCGCCCCATGTCGTTCATGTCCTCACTCCGCCGCACACCCACGCTTCGCTCGTTCGTATGAGTTTGGATGCGGGCGCCCACGTGATCTGCGAGAAGCCGATGTCACCCTCGGGAGCCGAGGCTCGCGAGCTGCTCGAGCGAGCTGCTGGTCTTGGCCTGCACCTCGTCGAGAATCACAACTACCGATTCAACGACGAGATTCTCGCCGTCCGCAAGCTGATCGAAGACGGCCGACTCGGCACGATCGGCGAGGTCGATGTCCGTATGGCACTCCCGATTCGGGACGAGGGCAGTCGCTTCGCTGACGAGAACGTCAAGAACCCCATTCATGACATGCCGGCTGGCGCGATTCACGACTTCATCACTCACTTCGCCTATCTGATGAACACGCTCGGCGGAGCGCCCACCTGGACGAGTATTTCGGCCTACTGGAACAATCATGGTGGTGGCGATCTCTTCACCTACGACGATCTCGACGCATTACTGATCGGAGACACTGGCGGTTCCCCCGTGCACGGTCGTTTGCGGTTTTCCTGTCGCACGAGTCCGGATCTCTTCTCTGTCACGGTGCGGGGGAGCGAAGGGCAGGCTTCGACCGATCTCTTCCACCCCTACCTCGAGGTTCTCAGCGAACGCTCTGGCGGTCCTCAGCTGACGCCGATCGTCAACCACTTGGTCAACGGCACCAAGCTGGCGGGCGCCGGTCTTCGCAACTTCGGTCAGAAACTGCTCCAGCATGGTCCCTATCACGGGCTCGTTCGGCTGCTTGATGAGACCTACGCAGCCCTTCAGCACGACCTCGAGCCGCCGGTCACCGCCGATGACATCCAGGGGGCCGCCGATCTCGTGGATGCCCTGCTCGCTGAGGAGGCGCGGCGATGACCGAGCCCCGCACGATCTTTGTCACCGGAGGAACGGGTTTCGTCGGCCGCCACGTCATTGCCGAAGCAGTGGCCCGCGGCCATCACGTGGTGGCGCTGGTGCGACCGGCATCGTCGGTGGAATCGCTCGACGCCATTTCGGCGACTGGACGGTTGACCGTCGTTCGAGGCGATCTCGCCAGCCCGGATCTCGCCACATTCATGCAGGGCTGCGATGCAGTGCTTCACCTGGCTGCGGTCAAGGGCGGAGATTTCTTCTCCCGCTTCGCAGGCACCGTCATCGGCACCGAGTCGGTGCTGGTCGCGGCGCGGGCTGCGGGAGTCAAGAACCTCGTTGCTGTCAGCACCTTCTCGGTTTACGACTATGGCAAGCGGCCGGCGAAGTCTCGGTTCGACGAATCGTTCCCTGTCATCGTCGATCCTCGCGGCCGCGACGAGTATGCGGAGACCAAGCTCTATCAGGATGAGTTGTACGAGGAGTTCGGCGACGAACCCTCCCATCACATGGTGATGATGCGGCCCGGCATGATCTATGGCCGTGGGCAGCTGTGGCATCCGCTACTCGGCGGCGAGTTCGGCCCGATCGACCTTCGGGTGGGGGCAAGGGCCCGTCCACCGATCACTTACGTGGAGAATACGGCAGAAGCCCTCGTGCTTGCAGCCGAAGTCCTGCTGGATCCCGATCAGCGGGAAGCGATCGATGGACAGGTGATCAACCTCGTTGACGACGATCTGCCCACCCAGGGCGAGTATGTGGCGAAGGTGCAAGCTCTCGAACCGACTCCTTCAGCGATCTTCGTCCCGCTCCCGGTGATGAAGGCGGCGGCGTCGTTGGTTGCCGCCCTCAACAAGAGGTCGTTCGGCGGTCGCCTGAAGGTCCCGAGCATCGCCCTTCCCGAACAGGTCGACGCGCGATTCAAGCCGTTTGACTATCGCAACGACAAGGCGAAGCGGCTGCTTGGCTGGTCTCCGCGATTCGATCTCGAGGCTGCGCTTCGACGGTCGGCCGGGTCGGCAGATTTGATCGCGGGGCGAATGGCCTCGGAACGATCGGGCGAAGAATGACCCAGCGGCCTCGGGTCCTGTACTTCGCTGCTGAGTATCCACGGGCGACCGATACGTTCATCCAGCGCGAGATCGCAGCAGTGCGCTCGGCTGGCCTCGATGTCGAGAGTTCGGCCATCCGTCGGCCTGGAGATGAGCACATGGTCGGGGAGGAGCAACGGGGCGAGCGAGAGCGAACCCACTACATCCTTCCCCCATCGATCGGTGGATTGGCAAAAGCGCACCTGGGCCTGCTGACCAGGTCACCCAGACGGTTCTTCAGCTCGGCCCGTTTGGCGGCGACGACCAAGCGCGCCGGTCTGCGGGGCGGGCTCTACCAGGCGTTCTACTTCGCGGAAGCAGGCATCCTGGCGGATCGGATTCGTCGCGAACGCTTCGACCATGTCCACAGCCATCTGGCCGACGTGTCGACCTCGGTCGCGATGCTGGCGGCGTCGCTCGCTGGCGTGCCGTTCAGTTTCACGCTGCACGGTCCCGGTGTGTTCTTCGATGCCCATGTGTGGCGCCTCGATGCGAAGATCGAACGCGCCGCCTTCGTGTCGTGCATCTCCTGGTTCGCCAGGAGCCAGGCCCAGCTTCTGTCGAGTTCCGACTCAGCAGAGAAGCTCCACATCATCCACTGCGGTGTCGATCCTGCCCGGTATGTCGACCGCTCGGCGTCCAAAGAGCCGGACAATGAGAGCGGCGAGGTGCGATTGGCGTTTGTTGCCCGCCTGGATCACGTCAAGGGTGTAGGCGAACTGCTCGAAGCCGTCGCCGAATTGGCCGATGAGCATCCCGGCCTCCGGCTCGACGTGGCAGGCGATGGTCCGGGTCGGGCTCAGTTCGAGGACCTGGCTGGCTCGCTCGGCATCGCTGATCGCGTCACCTTTCACGGATATGTGAACCAAACGGCGGTCTCAGAACTCCTCGCAGCCGCTGATGTCTACGTACTCCCCAGCTTCGCCGAGGGCGTGCCCGTCGGATTGATGGAGGCTCAGGCCAGCGGCCTCCCCGTCATCGCCACCCAGGTGGGGGGCGTCAGCGAACTGGTGATCGACAAAGAGACGGGCTTTGTCTGCCGCCCAGGTGACCGTGAGCAGCTGGCCAGACGAATCTCGATGCTCATCGCAGATTCCACGCTTCGGCGCCGAATGGGCACCGCAGGTCGAGCCCGTGTGATTGTCGACTTCGACAGTGCTGCAGAAGGGCGCAGGCTGGCATCGCTCTTCATCGCGACGTCAGCGCAAATGGCGGCGCAGCCAACCTCGCATCTTGGCATTCGCCCCCCTCTCGCAGGCCCGCTGGAAGCCGGTCAGAGCGCATGACCCAGTTGGTCGTGGGTCAACCTCCTCAGCAGAGTTGCCCTGCCCTCTCGTCGCACAGGTCGTTGGCTACGGTCTGGCTCGTGCAGAGGTTTCTGGTGGTTCTTGTTGTCGTTGCGTTCATTGGCGCGGCCTGTACGTCGAGTGACGATCCACCGGCTCTCCCGGCGAATAATGAAGACGCCGGCGTCAATGCGGATGAGCTCGAGTTCGAGGCGTTACCGACCGTTCCCGAGGCAACGACAGAGCCGCACAGTGCAGAGGGCTACGAGTTCAGTGCTCTCTCTTCCGGTGCTGGAGGATTCGTCACCGGACTCGACTCGAACGCCGAGGGCTCTGTTCGGCTTGCTCGGACCGATGTGGGCGGCGTGTACCGCTGGATCGAAGGCGATCGCCGATGGGAGCAACTCCTGTCCAGCGACGGAGTCGAGGATCCGCAGCTCACCGACTGGAACGTCGAGGCGATGGCCATCGCTCCCTCCAATTCCGATCGGCTCTACCTGAGCGTAGGAAACTCATTGAAGGAGCCCATGGGCCGAGTGCTCGTCAGCGACGACGGCGGAGCCTCGTGGTCAGCCTCTGAGCAGAGATTTCTCATCGCCGGCAACGCCGATTGGCGGACGTCGGGCGAACGCTTGGCTGTTGATCCGAACGACGCCGACATCGTGTTGCTCGGTACCCGTACTGAAGGGCTCTGGCGATCGACCGATGGTGGGGCGACGTTCGCAAAGGTCGAATCGGTACCGGTCGGATCGCTTCCAGCGTCGGTCGACAACCGGGATCCGGCAGGCGTGCTGTTCGTGGTCTACGCCGCTGATGGGCGAACAGCATGGGCTGGTGTGTCCGGTGTCGGGGTGCTCCGAAGCGTCGATGGCGGCACGACCTGGGCTGTCCAGATCGAGTCCGAAGGCATGCCATTCGATGCTGAGGAAGGCACGGATGGACGACTTTGGGTGGTCGCTCGAGACCCGGGGATCGCATGGCTCATCGACGGCGATGTTGTCGAGGTGATCACACCGAAGAATGATCGGAATCTCGAAACGGTTTCCGTTGACCCGTTCGATCCGAACCGTGCGCTCGTCGGCGGCGTCGCCATCGGTGCAGGCGATCTCTATCGCACCTCCAACGGTGGTGCCGACTGGTCCGATCTCGACATCAGCACCGACTGCGCGGCCATTCCGTGGCTCGAGGCCTACCCGAACGACTTCCTGCCAACGGGTTCGTTGCGCTTCGACCGTCAGGTCCGCGACCAGGTCTGGGTGCCTGAAGGTTTTGGCATCTGGCTCGGAACTGACAGTGGTGATGACACGCTCGATCTGGTGTGCGAGGCCACGGGTGTCGAAGAAATGGTGTCCAACGACATCGTCGTGCCCCCCGGTGGACGGCCCGTCACTGCCCACTGGGATCGTGCGATCTTCTGGCATGGGAGCGAACTACCGGCTGACGCTGTCGCCCATCCCGCCGCCCGCTTCAACTCTGCGTGGGATCTTGACTGGACACCGGCCGACCCGACCTTCGTCGTTGCCGTCATCGGAGATCAGCGACCCTGTTGCCGTGGCGACGACGACTCCTATCACAGTGCGTATTCGAACGACGGCGGTCGGTCCTGGACCCCGTTTGCGTCATACGACAACGGCCACCCGCGTGAGTTGGTCTTCGGGAACATCGCTGTTTCGGCAAGCAGCACCGCCAACATGGTGTGGTTGCCGACATTCAACGGCGCGCCGCATGTCACGTCCGACGGTGGGGCGACCTGGACGCCGGTGATCTTGCCGGGCACCGAGGACATGGTGAATGACAATGGCGTCTATACCGGTGGTTCCCACACGCAGTACTTCCTCAACCGGAAGGTGCTGGTCGCCGACCGCGTCGAACCGGACACGTTCTACCTCTATCACCGCGATCTGGGCATCTTCCGGTCTGTCGACGGCGGTTCGAGTTGGGAACTGCAGCCGTCGGAAGGGCTGCCGACCGGTTGGACGGTTGGTTATTTCAACGCCCAGCTGGTGGCCTCGCCAACCGAGGCCGGCCATCTGTTCTTCAGCCCCGGTCTGCAGGATTCGGGCCCATCACCGTCGTTCGAGAGTCGAGACGGTGGTGCTACGTGGCGAGCGATCGGGGGGCTGTCTGATGTCACGGCTGGCGGCTTCGGCGCACCGATCAGCGATGGCGGACCTGCGGCCTTCTACTTGCAGGGCTCCTTCGCCGGTGAACGCGGCCTTTGGCGCTCTTCTGACGGTCTCGCGAGCTGGGAGCTGATCTCCACTGCTCCAGGCGGCAACTACCAGGGGGCGAAGACGATCACCGGAGACCTCGATCAGCCAGGCACCGTCTACATCGGGTTTACTGGAACTTCCTTCATGGTCGGCCGGTCCGCGCCGACAGAAGAAGGGTAGGTCTGTGTCGTGTTCTGCCGGCGCAACTGCTGTCAACAAAGCCAAGAGCTTGTTCGAGGGGAAGGCCCGACTTCCCACCGAATGACTCTCCTCACCTCAACCCGGAGCCCTTCGTGAAGGCAATCGATCCCCGCATCTCGAGGTCAACGGTTCACCCGTTCCCGACGACCGAGCTTTTCGGGCTGTCCTTTCTCAACGCTCCCGATGAGGCCCACGTCGCCGAGCACCTCCTGACCAGTGGATCCGACTGCCAATCGACCGGCCACGACCCGATTCTTGTCACTCCCAACGTTGACATCATTGTCCAGCTGGAACGGTCCAAGGCGCGGGGTTTGCGTGACCGCCTCGCCAATTGTGCGTATGTGCTTCCCGACGGTGCACCGATCGTGTGGGCGTCGAGGTGGGTGGGAACCCCGCTCAAAGCCCGGATTGCCGGAAGCAACCTCTTCAGCCACTGGTGGCCAACCGTCGCGGCCGAACGGCGTTCGGTGGTCGTGTTGTGCTCGAACGAAGCTGTCAAGACCGGCCTCGAAAAGGAGCACCCCGACGCTGTGGTGATCGTCGCTCCGTTGATCGACACTTCCGATGTACAGATCAACCGTGTTGCAGATCAGCTGATCAAGGCAGCACTCGAGATCGATGCCGAGTTCTGCGCTCTCTGCATCGGACACCCGAAGGACCCGCTCATATCCGTGGCCTTCGTCGACCGATGGCCAGGTACCCGACCGTTGCCGCTCTTGCTCTGTTTGGGGGCGTCGGCCGAGTTCCACGTGGGTTTGAAACGACGAGCGCCCGACTGGGCGCAGCGCAATGGCCTCGAATGGCTGATCCGTTTCATGCAAGAGCCTCGTCGGATGTTCCACCGCTACTTCGTTCGCGACCTCGGATTCTTTCCGATGGTCTTCCGCGAAGTGGTCGGCCGGAGGCGATCGTGATCGATATCTCTGTCGTGTTGCCCGTTGGCTCGG